>CAYUDF010000018.1:0-12601 GCA_964443465.1 uncultured bacterium | reverse complement strand
CTCGATGTCCGCGACCCGTATGAAAGCCGGATATGCACGATTGGCGGCACTCTCATTCCGCTGAACCGGTTGACGGAACTGGCCGGCAGTCTCAACCGCGATGCAACCGTCGTAGTATATTGTCACGTGGGGATTCGGTCGGCCTTTGCCGTTCGTTATCTGCAGTCCATCGGATTCAACCGGGTATACAATCTGCGGGGTGGAATCCACGCCTGGACCCTTCAGATCGATCCTTCACTCCAGACCTACTGACAGACAATTATCAGGTGAGAAAATATGCGCGTTTGTCGACCGAGATGTCCGCGTCGTGATGCGTCCGCGCAACGGACCTCTTGAAACGATACTCACCCATGGAGCGTTCGGTGAGGTCAACAGTTTCCGGTTCGGCTGACGGGTCCGGCTCACCGTCCATGATCTCGACGATCGGCCGGTGCAGGTAACGGGGATCGGAGTTCTGACGGACAACGATCGCCAGTTCCCCGGTGTCCAGTTCGACGATCGTACCGATCGGGTACAGTCCCATCGCCTGGATGAACACTTTGGAAATAAAGGGATCAAAGATTTCGCCGCTTTTTTCGAGGATAAATCGCAGCGCGCGGTCCGGCGTAATGGGTTCTTTCTGATAGGTCCGGTAGGCGGTCATGGCGTCGAAGTAATCTGCGATGGTGACAATTCGGCTGAACAGACGAAGGTCCCATCCACCCGGACGGCTCGGATATCCGTTGTTGTTAAAGTGTGCGTGGTGCTGGAGCGATACAAACATCGGATCAACGGCGTCTCGCAACGAGTTCATTCGCGAGAGCTCCTTCACGCCGAAAAAAGTGTGGTATTTCATCAGTTCCCATTCACGTGGACTGAGAGGACCGGTGGAATTGATGATCGTTGAAGGTACGTAGGTTTTACCGATGTCGTGAAACATCGCGGCGACACCGAGCCGCGCGATGTCGCTCTTGTCGAGCTGCAACCGATCGCCGATCAGCATGGAGAGGATGCACACGTTTACAGAGTGAACGAATGTGTATGTGTCAAAATTCTTGATACTGGTCAGCCCCAGGAGCATCGACTCATCCAGCTGAATGATATCAACCATCTGCTGCGTCAGCCGCTTGGCCTTTTTCACGTGGAGAATGTGTTTTTCCTCTATTGTCCTGAGAACATCTCCCATTAAAGCGACGGTCCGGAAATAGACCCTGTTGCTCTCCTCGCGCACGTCCCGTCTGTCCTCGTCAACTTCCCTCAGTTCCTGCTCGACTTCCTCCAGAAACGTCGTTGAAATCCCCGAGATCGACGCCGAAGACATCTCTTTCTGAAGGATGTCGTACGCGTTTTCAACGGGATCAACGGCGAAAAACGTTTTGAGAAACATACCCAGTTCTCTCGGGTTGATCCCCGCCTTGAATTCGACTGTTGCGACGCGGCGTTTCTTCAATTCTTCAACTATGTACTCGAACGGTCCGTAGTGCTGGGCATCTACGGCGATCCGGCATTCATTGATCAGCAACAAGTCACCGGATACGTGTATTGAAGCGTGCGACTCGGCGTCGAGAAGCTTCTGGACCGCCTCGTTGAACGCCGTCAACGACCGTTGCGCGGCGCGGTTGTTCATGTCGTACAGGCGAACGGTTTTACTCGCCGAAAACATCTGCGTTACAAGCTCGAGACCCAGCTGCCGGAGATTTTCGCGTTCCTCAACGGAGCGTTCCTCCATCGGCGGTCCGGATTGGATGGACGGATTTTCGGGCGCGAGTGTCCCCGTACCGGCTGTTTGTACGTCTGATTTGTGATTGTTTTCTGTCATTTTTTATTAGCCCCCGACGATTGCCCCGCCCTGTTTTCTTTTAACCTGACTGAGAGCGAGTCATAAACTCGTTGCGCCCGTGTGCGAACCAGTTCGTTCGAATCAGCTGTCAGCTTTTCAAGAAAAACCAGCGCCGCCGGGCTTTCGATATTTTCCAGCGCCCGAATAGCGAGGAACTTGTTTTCCCTGTTTTTTCCGAAGTGAACCAGGCTCTTTTTCTCGGCGAATTTCTTGAGATCGACGACCGTACCGGCGTTGCCCACCCGCCCCAGGACCTTGAAGATGGCCTCCTGTTCATCGGCGGCGTATTCGGACAGATCCTTACCGAATGCGATTTCACTGAATCGTTCGAGCACCCGTGCGTCGTTTGTTTTGGCCGCCGCTTCCATCGCGTGCAGCCGGATTTGTTTGTTTTCATCCGAGATCGCGCCCAGCAGCATGTCGACGGATGACGGATCGTCGATCCGTGTTACCAGGTCGAGCATCGCCTGCTTGACATTGAGGTCGGGGTAATAAAGAAGTTCCTTCAGCTTGGGTGACATCTTCGTCATTTCAATCTTGTTCGCAATGTACACCGCGTCGTATGCCACGGCCGGCGTATCCACGTCCAGCTTCTCGATTACATCGTCGATATCCTTCCCCGCCGCTGTTATCAGCACGTCACATATTTCCTTATGCAGCTTCTCACCCTCCACGTTGTGCAATACCTTCAACAGAGGGTCGATCACCGGCTTACCAACAATGGTAAAATATCCAAGGATTTCTTCCGAATCCTTGTTCCAGTACATCAGTTTTTCTCCGAGGGACTGGATCACGTAGTCCTCTGTAAACTTTTTTTCGATCCGGTCGCACAGGAGCGTGACACTGTCTGAAAGCGCGTGGTCCGTCCGGAACTGGTACACCAGAGTGAGAACACGTCCCAGTGTGTGAGGATTGACCTCCGCCGCGGCGTAATCGACCATTCGTTCAATCACGCCGGAAACGTCGCGCACGGCGGACGGATTGTCGTGGAGCAGCGTAAAAACAAATACAGTTTCAATATATTCGGCCAGCCCGTCACCCCTCAACTCGCGTTCGTATTCCTGATGATAGCGCCTGAGTTCTTCGTTGCTTACGGAAAAGAACGATCCGACCATACTCTGGAAATACGCTTCCTGTTCTGCTTCATCCTTCGATGGGCAGGTCTTCATAATCAGCTGCTTGAGGTAACCGTCGATCGATTCGAGCGAATCGGACCGCTGTACGATAACCCGCCCCTTGTCCTCCAGGCTTGGAAGAATTTCGGGGTGATCCACGGCACCGGGATCGGTTGGTTCGTCGGTTTCACCGGGCCGTAAATCGCCGTACTGGACGGACAGGTAGTCGTCGAGAACACGATACCGAATATGTTCAAAATCGGCGTTCCAGAACTTTGTGACGACGTCTTCGGTGGTTGTTTTTGAGTGGTATTCTTCGGTTAGAATCTGGACCAGGCGTCCGACTTCCGTATCAACGGCGTTTTTTTCAATGGTGATTTCGCCGACGCCGTCCCGGTGAAGAAGAAACGCGATACTTTCTTCGCGTTTTTCATTGTTGTATACCGGTTGTCCGTGCCAGTGGATCGAATGCTGGTCGATTCCAAGTACGAGCACGTCGTCGACGCGAAAATATGACGACAACGCCACCCCGAATCCTCTGGAAAACTCCTTGAGGCGGGGATTGTTTTCGGCGTACAGCTTCCGGCCGTGAATCAGCTTGGTAAGCGCCTTCATGATTTGCTCCACCAAAGGCAGGTTCTGGAGCGCATCGTCAGCCGCTATCACGCCGGTTGCTTCCGGGGTAGATTGTGTTTTCTCGTCCATAATATTGTATTTGGGTACTTTCCGGTGGGACTAGTGCAACAGATATGCCAGCAAATCGCCGAAACATAAATCGTTGAGAAAGAATGGGGGCTGATGCATAATCGCCCGACCAAAGGGATAATCGGACCTTGATAAATTATAAATTCAATATCCATCTCTTTTATTTAAAGAGAGTTATGCTGTTCCTGACGGCGGCGGCCAGTATCGTGGCCGTGTGCGGGACCGGCAATCCGGCCGCGGCTGACCCCGGCGGGGGTCGGGACATAACATGGGCGGAAGCGGCCCGGGCAATGGATCTGGTCTATGAGGGCAAAACGCATGCAGCACTGGAATACCTCGACACACTGTCAGTTATCGACAAAAACCTGCCGTTATACCTCCTGATCAGGACACGTCTCGCCCGGGAATTCATCCCGGTGGACGACGACAACAAGGATCGCCTCAAAACTGCCACGGAACCGTTGTTTCGCGACCTCGACCGGGTGATCGACCTGTGTGACGAGAAGGAAAAAACCACCGAGTTTGAAAAGAACCCCGAGTTTCTGCTCTACCGGGGCATGGCAAGGATGTCCAAATCGCACCTGAAGTCATTTGCGCGCAGTTTCTGGAGCGCCGGCCGAAACGCGAAAAAGGGGAAGTCAGACCTGAAGAAATACCTCGAGTTAAATCCCGGCGATCCGGTTGCGCTGGGCGCGATGGGCGTGTTCCTGTATTTCGCCGACACGATCTCGTCGCTGTTCAAATACCTTTCCAGGCTGTTGTTGATGCCCGGTGGAGACAGGGAGTTGGGCCTGGAATACCTGCAAACAGCCGCGAAAGAAAAAGGAGTTTTTCAAACAGATTACCAGATGGCCGCGGTTACCATAGACCTTCTGTTCGAGGGCCACTACGAAGACGGTCTCGACGGAGCGCGCAGTCTGCTTAGGCGGCTTCCCCGCTATCCCCGTCTGGCCATCCCCATAGCGCTGATGCAGCCGTTTGATCCGCTCGGTATACCCGCCGGTGCGAGGGCCGTCGATTCGACGCTGGCGCAAATACGGGCAGGAGAGCGGATCGGAGCGGGCGTCGCCTACCCGCTGGCGCTCCTGGATTTTCTTGACGTCTACGCCAGTCGTTTTGTCGCACCCCCCGAAGTGGCCGAACACCACCTCAACCGCCTCACCGAACCCGATTCGCTCCGGCCGGACTGGATCACCGGATACGCGGCGTTCGAACTCGGCCGGCTGATGGCGTCTGAAGGCCGGGTGGAAGACGCGCGCGCGGTATTTTCCTTTGTACGAGGCAGCCAGAGCGCCGTCTTTCTGCACGACGAAGCAAAACAGATGGTCAAAGCGTTGGACAAATACCCGGTTGCCCCTTCGGAGGTCTATCCGATCACGGATATTTATTTTGGCGCCGGTGCCGAACGCCTCGAACTCCTCGAAAATCGGGACTCCGTGTTTACTGCATCGGTCAAAGGCCGGTTTTACCTCGGCGAAACACTTCTACTCGCCGGTTTTCTGGACGACGCGCTGGTCGCGTATGGCAATGCGTTCGAGACGGACTCCGCCCCCTGGGACGACGAGTTTAAAATGCTGGCGGCCAGCCGTGCGGCCGAAATCTGCGGCGCCAGGGAAAACTACTCCGACGCGGAGGAATGGCTGGACCGTGCCCGTAAGTATTATCAAAAGGAATACCTGGTGGACTGGATACTCGAAGGCAGGCAGAGATACTACGAACGCCTGAAAAAAGGCGAGGAATCCGTCACTCCCCGGTTGCTGACCCCGGCGGGATAGAATCCAATTCGGCAAATTCGTAAATGAGCGGGCTGGAGGTCACCGGAAAAACGCCGGCCTGTTGTTTTTTCCCGTCCAGAAACGTCACGTAGCTGTACTTTCCGTAATAAATCACCTTGTAGCCGGCGGCCTTGACGGCGTCCGCGTTGTTTCCGAATATCGCGCACACCGTCCGGCGGTTGTCCAGCGCGTTGGGAAACGCGACAAATGCGGCGTGACCGGGCGCGTCCCAGGTTTCGCCGGCAAGCCGGAAGCTGCTGTTGTGCGCCGACAGACCGGCGGGCGGTATGAGCTGTTGAAATGCTGCGTTTTCTGTTGAATCCCCCAGGAGAAATACGGTACCCGAGGCAAGATCGGCCGGCGATGCGGTCGTGTCTTCGAGAATACGTGTCTCCTCGGTATTGGCCAGCCTGGTAGCCAGATCGCGGAAAGCCTGGGCTTTTTCCACAGAAACGAACGACGGGAGCACGATCAGCGGGGCTTCATCGGTCAGGGCCCGGCTGATGGTGACCGGTATCTCCGCCGGGTCCAGTTTTCGAAAAAGGTGGTGTTCGCGGTCAACGGCGATCCGGATCGGTCGTTCCTCCAGACGCCAGTCGAATGATTCCAGCGTGTCGTTTATTGTAACGTTGATTCTGCGGATGGCCGACGGGCTGTATATTTCAACAGGAACCCGCGCGAGAATAAAGCCGCCTTCGTTTCCGATTGTCACCCGCAGTCGGTACGACGAACCGTCAGCCGGGGGCTCTTCAAGCTGGACGTTTTCGAGTGACAGCCGGGGCGCTCCCTTACCGTAGACCCATTGCTCGAAGTATTCATCGAGCGGTTCGCCGACGGTTTCTTCGAAAACAGATTCTATGTCCTTCCAGTCGGCTTCCTGGAACAGGTACTGGCGGTAGAAGTTTCGCATGGTACGGTAAAACTTGTCTTCGCCGACGCGCTGACTCAACATATGGAACACCATCATACACTTGCCGTATCCCACAACACCCGTGACATCGTCCTCGCGCGACCGGAACGAAACGAGCGCTACATCCGTGCTGTCTGTGGCGTGCGCCGCATAGTCGATATTGATGTCGCGCCTGTAAACGGACGCGGCAGAATCGCTTTTCTGCGCCTCGTAACGGTAGTCGGCATAGTATGTCGCCAGCCCTTCACACCAGTTCCCTTTGTTATAGTCAGGATAAACGCCGTTGCCCCACCAGTTGTGCGCCACTTCGTGCCCCAGCGACGTGTTGACGATAAACGGCATTCGAATAATGCGCCGCCCCAGCAGTGTGTAAGACGGCATCCCGTAACCGGTGGGGAAAAAGTTTTCGACAACGGCAAACTTGGAGAACGGGTACGGGCCAACCAGGCTGTTGTACAGCTCGAGATAACGGCCGCTGGCATCGAGGTATGTGTCGATCAGATCTTCTTCGGACGGAAAAAAATAGGCCATCAGCGTGGTGCCGGCCACTTCCCTCTCCCGGATGATATATTTCGCCGCCATGAGTGTGACTTCACGCGTGGGATACCCCACCTCCCACCGACAAATTGTCTTTTTCTCGCCGCGTTCGACGGATACCCGCTTGCCTTCCGTCACCGATTCAAAACCGGGGGGTGTGGTTACCCGGATCGAAAACGCCGCGTAGTCTTCCCTGCCATCGGGGTACCATCCCGTTTTGAACCCGCTGAGATAAACGCCTTCTTCCCCGATCAGGCCCGTAGTCTCTTCGGGGATATCGCTCCTCGAACCCTCGCGAACCGTGAGGGTGTCATTAACAATCCCTTTGTAAATAATCTCCAGGACGTGTTCCCCCGGTTCGATCTCGGGCATCGTGTAGATGGCGCGGTTTTCGGGGTGTTCGGACTCAGGGGTGTTTTCGGTTTCGTCCGGTTCGACGGCATCCGGTACAAACCGGTTCAGTTTGATACGATGGCCGTCCAGCACGGCTTTTTTTACGTGCAGCATGTTTCCCAGGTAGAACGAATAGGCAGCCTTGTCCACGACATCGAAGGTGATTCGGTCCGTCGCCTCCAGCAGGTGGTCAGTGGGTGACAACACCAGGTCCAGATCGTGGTACCGGATATCCAGTGGGCGAAAATCCTCCGTCTGTGCCGCCACGGTGGCGGCCGAGATCAGGACTAGAGCGATGATCTGCCACTGGAAAACAATTTTTTTCATGTTGATACCACCGTCCGGACGGATCGTTTTTGACAGTACCGGGGCCGGGTGTTACGATACACCTTATGAAAAAATATCCCAAGTTCAAAGAGTGGATCGTCGAATTGCTGCGGCGGGCTTCGACGGATCTGCCGGAAGACGTGGTCGCTACCCTTGAGAAGGCGCGCAGCATCGAAGAACCCGGTTCCGCCGCCTACAACGTGTTCGGCGCCCTGCTGAAAAACGTCGAGATCGCAAAAGAAAATTCGACGCCGCTGTGCCAGGACACCGGCACCAACATTTTTTACATCTACCACCCGGCCGGGTTGTCGACACGTGAAATGACGGCTGAGATCCAGGACGCCGTCGTGGAGGCCACCGAGAAGTGTTATCTGCGCCCCAACTCGGTCGATTCGGTGAACGGAAAAAACTCCGGCGACAACCGCGGGCCCGGGCACCCGTCCCTCCATTTTCACGAATGGGACAAGGAAGACGTGTGGGTGCGCGCCATGCTCAAGGGCGGCGGATGTGAAAACGTGGGGACCCAGTACGCCATGCCGTACGCACCCCTGGGAGCGGGCCGTGACCTGAAGGGTGTCGAGATGGCGATTCTGGATGCGGTCAACAACGCCCAGGGCAAGGGGTGCGGCCCCGGGATTATCGGCGCCTGCATCGGCGGCGACCGCGCCTCGTCATATCTTGCCGCGAAGGAGCAACATTTCCGCAAACTGGACGACACCAATCCGGATCCGGTTCTGGCCGCCCTGGAGGAACGGTTGTACAAAAAATCCAACGAGCTCGAAATCGGCCCGATGGGTTTCGGCGGAAAAACCACAACACTGGGTATCAAGGTGACGGCGCTCAACCGTCTGCCCGCCTCGTTTTACGTGTCGGTTTCCTACATGTGCTGGGAATGCCGCCGTCGCGATATGTGGATTCGAAACGGAGAAATGAACATTGAATAAGATTGAACTGCCCGTAAGCGCCGACAGAATCGCAGAACTGAAGGTGGGTGACCTGGTATCGATCAGCGGTGTCATGGTAACGGCGCGTGACGCCGCCCACAAGTACCTGATCGAGAACTACATCGATCGCGAACCTCCGGCCGAAGAAAAAGAAACCGCCGACAAACTGATCCCGATCCTCAAGGGCGGCATGATCTATCACTGTGGACCGGTTGTCGAAAAGATGGACAACGGCAAGTGGCGGTTCGTGGCGGCGGGGCCCACGACAAGCATACGTGAAGAACCGTACCAGGGTCCGGTTATCGGCCATTTCGGCGTACGCGCCGTCATCGGCAAAGGCGGCATGGGCGATAAAACGCTGGCCGCCTGCATGGAACACAAGGCCGTTTATCTGCACGCCGTCGGCGGCGCCGCCAGCCTGCTGGCTGCGTCGGTGGTCGAGGTACTGGACGTCATGAAAGCGGAAGAGTTCGGTCTGCCCGAGGCGTTCTGGGTCATCCGCGTGGACGGTTTCGAAGCGGTGGTCACAATGGACAGCCACGGCAACAGCCTGCACAAGGAAGTCCAGGATAAATCGACATCCAACCTGGACAAACTCGTCAAAGACATCAAGGGAGAAGCGTAGAAGAGACGTTTCTATTTTTAACGTAACTGTTAACAAATACTGGAGCCCGTGATATACTATAGTGTGTCACGGACTTTTTGTCTGTGGACCTGGCTTGATCGAGGGGAACGAAATGAAGTACCGGTCTTTATCAGTCGCGATCGCCGCTGCGGCGATGTTGCTTTTCTCACCCGTGTTTTCTTTTTCCGCCGTATTCCACGTAACCCCGTACGGCACCGGCGATTACCCCACAATACAGGACGCCGTCGACGCTTCCGCGCATGGAGACACAATCCTGCTGGGTTCCGGCACATTTACCGGAAACGGAAACAAGAATATCGACACCCGGGGATTGGCCGTCACGATCACGTCGGTGGAGGGGGCGGATCACACAATCATCGACTGCGAGGGCGACGGCCGTGCGTTTTATCTGCACAACGGAGAGACGCGCACCACAATTATCCGCGGTATCACTATCATAAATGGCGACGCGGCCACCTTGGATGAGTTCGGCGGGGGAATCCATTGCGACAACGCTTCTCCGGTGATTAAAGACTGCGTTTTCAAATGGAATCAGGCCAAATGGGGGCCGGCCATATATTGTAATCAGTCCAGCGCAAGTATCATCCGGAATCGTTTTATCGAACACGATGACATGGTACTGTTCGTCGACGGAGACCACGGCGCCGTGACTTGTTCCAATTCCGAACTCACGATTATCGATAACTATTTTCTCAAAAACAAATCCTGGTCTGACGGACCCAGCGGCAGCTGTATCGATGCCCATAAATCCACACTGACAATTGTGGGTAACGAGTTCGATACAAACGGCGACATAATGACGCAGGGATGCGTATGGGCCGATTCCTGCGAAGTCCTGATAGAGGGAAATTATTTTCACGACAATATGGGAGAAGGGTGGGCCACCGTTCTACTCGTAAATTACTCAACAGGACCCCTTCGCGCCAACCGGCTCCAGGACAACCGTTCGGGTTGCATCGGCGCCGGATTCCAGGGTTACGATGTCAACCTGGAAATCGATTACAACCTGCTGGTCGATAACGGTGGAAACGGCATATACCTGCGCAGATCAATCGGTCAGATTACTAAAAACGTCCTGAGTCGCGCTTATTCGATCTGCTTTAATTGCGGCAGGGGAATCTACTTGCGGGAGTGCCCGATAGTGCAAATTGAAAACAACACCCTGTACGAAAACGGGACTCCGGACTGCGAAGACCGTGCTGAGATTTATTATTACGACACTACCGCGATAATAGTGGACAATGTTCTGGTCAACACGGATCCCCTTCCCATGGTGCTATGCGGCAGTTCACCCGCATACTCTCAGAAATCAACCGCCGATGTGGATACGCTGTACCAGTCCGACAACTATTTCTGGGGTGATGGCACCGCGTGGTACGAAAGCTTCCAGTCCGGTTGTATCAATCCCGGACTTTTCGTAGATCCGTTGCTTTGCGATCCCGCCGGCGACAATTGGTTCCTGCAAGCCGGATCACCTTGTGTGGTCGACACGACGATACCCGGCATCGGCCCGGGTGGTAACGACCTGCATTTTGTTGGTTTCGCGGGCGCACTGCCCATCGGTTGCGGGACGTCGGATGTACTTTCTGTAACGATTCCCCCGGACGCGGTTGTTTCCCCGGCGATTGCCGGTGACGTATATGTTCTTTCCGGGTTTTCTGTCACCAATATCAGTGATCAGGACGCACCGGTTTATTATCGACTACTATTCGACGGCGACGCCGATCCCGACGACCAGGGTGATCCGTACGCTTTTGTTGGCGTGTCGCCGGTCCTGGAACCGGGTCAATCGTACGCGCCACCGGAAGCGGCGTTGGTCGTCCCCAATGTCCAGGGCAGTTCCGCGACGACGGTGACCTGGCTGGTGGCCTACGCGCCAGCGCTCAACATGCCGGACACATTCACAACTACCGTCAATTTTGACCTTCCCGTCCACACCGGCCCCGTACCGGCTTTCGGCCCGGCTCTACACCAGAACGTTCCCAACCCGTTTAATCCCGTCACAACGATTTCGTTCGCGCTCCCGGCGGTCTCGCACGTGATGTTACGGATCTACAGCGTGGAAGGAAAACTGGTCAAAACGCTGGTAGACGAAACCAGAGCTGCGGGCTTGCAAGCAGTCGACTGGAACGGCCGTAGTAATACCGGCGAGATACAATCCAGTGGCGTGTATTTTTATTGTTTGCGGACCGGAAATCACACACTGACTCGAAAAATGCTTTTATTGAAATAAGAAACAGCAATGACATACAATGATTCCTGTACTCGGAGGGCCGTCAGGCCCGACGGAGTATAGTCCACAATACCCCTCAAGCCCCCCGCCTCTATTGCCGATATCTGACACCGAGATAGTATAACTCCCATCAACTCACGTGGAACACGATGCGACGGTATCAATTCTCGAAGACTTTAACAACAGCCGGTGGGCTACTGGCCGCTGCGGCGGTGGTGTCACTCGCCGCGATCACGACGATCGGCCAGTACAATACCAACGGCAGTTCCCTGGGCGTGGCCATATCGTCGGACAACAATACAGCGTTTGTGGCCGACAACAACCGGACACTCCAGGTCGTTGACATCAGCGATCCCGCCAGTCCGGCCCTTATCGGCTCTTTCGACATGAGCGGCAACGCGCAGAAGGTGGTTCTGAGTTCCGACGAATCGAAAGTCTTCATCCCGTCCCAGGCCCAGGGCCTTGTTATCATCGATGTATCCAATCCCTCCGGTCCCTCATTTCTCGGGCAGTACGACTCAACGGGAGACGCCTACGGTCTGGTCTTGTCGGGCGACAATAACACGGCGTTTGTCGCCTATGGCGGCAGCGGACTGCGGGTAGTGGATATCTCGGACCCGTCGTCTCCTTCGCTGATCGGCGAATACGACACAAACGGGGATGCACGGGCGGTGGCGCTGTCTGCGGACGGAAACACGGCGTACGTGGCCGACTACGGGCAGGGTTTGAAAGTGATCGACGTCTCCAACCCGGCTTCCCCCTCACTGATGGGTTCGTACAACACCAGCGGAGACGCCCACTCTGTAGCGGTGTCCACAGGTGGATCAAAAGTGTATGTCGGCGACCGCGTACAGGGGCTGAAAATTATCGATGTCTCGACGCCTTCAAACCCCACACTGCTGGGCAGCTACAAACGATCGGGCAATTTTGCCTCGTACGACGTCACGGTGTCCAACGATCCGGCGATTGTATTTTTTGCCTACGGCCGCAGGGGCGCCATGGCGATCGATGTTTCCGACCCGTCGAATCCGTTCTCCATGGAGGAATTCAGTATCCCCGGCTCGGGAAACTCACTGGCGCGCCAGATCGCCGTCACCAGCGACCAATCGGTGGCCTGTGTCGCCCATTCGAACCGCGGTATTTACACGCTCGATTTTTCCGACTACGCATCGAGCGACCTGGTCGCGCATTGGACGT
>CAYUDF010000017.1:0-12689 GCA_964443465.1 uncultured bacterium | reverse complement strand
CCGCTCCACCCCGGCCAGAGCTGGTCGATACGGGAAACACCCGGCTTCGATTCAACCGTAGAACGACGGGAAATTCTCGACCTTCCCATCGGCCGCAGGGCTGCATGGCGGATTCGAATCGACGCTGAGTTTTTCGGCCCCAACGATGAAGTATATCTGTGGTTCAGCCGTTGCGGTCAGCTCGGTTTGTATGCGCGAATTGAGGGCGTTGCCCGCGACGAAAACGGCAATATACTCGGAAATTTTATAACGGAAGAAAACGAGGTATTGGAAGGGCTCGATATCAAAGGCCGGCCGTCCTGCGACCGGTAGGAAAACCGCGTTACACACCACGGTAAATCGTAATCCAGAAGCCCGGCGGCAGCGAAAACGCCGGGCTTTTTTTAGACGCCGAGTTGACGAGACATGGTGTGGACTTTTCAATAATAATGTGAGATGCTTCCTTTTTTCCACCCCGGGGCCGGGCACAACTTTCCGGGTGTGCGCCACCCCCTGGAACCTGTAATTATTTTATTTTCAGCCACTTATCTGCTACGAGAGGAAATACCATGGGGGGTTTCTTTGGAGCTGCTTTTCAAAGTGAATGTATCGACACGCTGTTCTACGGTACCGATTATCACTGCCACCTTGGCACACGCCGCGGTGGAATGGCCACGATAAACGAAGACGGTTTCACCCGGTTTATCAAAGACATCACCAACGCCCAGTTCAGGGGCAAGTTCGAGTCGGACGTCCACAAGATGAAGGGCAACATGGGTATCGGCGTGATCAGCGATTACGAGGACCAGCCCCTGTTGATCAGTTCACACCTGGGTAGCTACGCGATTGTCACCGTCGGCGTCATCAACAATGCCGAGACCCTCGCAAAAAAAGTGTTCGGCAGGTTGGGCACCCACTTCTCCGAGATGATCGGCAATGAAATCAACCCCACCGAACTGGTAGCGACTCTCATCAACCAGGAAGAAAGTTTCGAAGCCGGGATAAGGAACGTCCAGGAACAGATCGAAGGTTCGTGTTCGTTGCTGGTACTGAATAAAGACGGCATTTACGCAGCGAGGGACAAACTGGGCAGAACACCGGTGATCCTGGGTAAAAGCTCCGAGGGGTACGTGGTCACCATGGAAACATGCGCGTTCCCAAATCTCGATTGCAAACTGGAAAAAGAACTTGGGCCGGGCGAAATCGTAAAAATAACTCCAGATGGCATCGAACAGAAAAAAGCCCCGGGCGACAAGATGCAGATTTGCAGCTTCCTGTGGATTTATTACGGGTACCCCGCGTCGAGCTACGAAGGCATCAACGTGGAGGCGAGCCGGTACCGCTGCGGCGCTGCCCTGTCCGACGCCGACGACGTGGACGTCGATTACGTCGCCGGCATTCCCGACTCGGGCACCGCACACGCACTGGGTTACGCCGATCGCTCGGGTATCCGGTACTGCCGGCCGTTCATTAAATACACACCCACCTGGCCCCGCAGTTTCATGCCGCAGGATCAGACCGTACGCGACCTGGTCGCCCGCATGAAATTGATTCCGATCCGGGACTTTACGCAGGACCGGCGGTTGTTGTTCTGTGAAGATTCGATCGTCAGGGGCACACAGCTCAAGGACACCATACAGCGCATGTTTGACTTCGGCGCCAAGGAAGCACACATGCGCCCGGCGTGTCCGCCTCTGGTGTTTTCGTGCAAGTATCTGAACTTTTCCAGATCGCGTTCCGAAATGGATCTGGCGGGCAGAAAAGCGATCAGCGAGATCGAAAACAACGGCGACGCACACATGGACGAGTACATCGACGAAACTTCAGACAAGTACCACATGATGATCGACCGCATCGGTGTCAAGATGGGATTAACATCACTCAGGTACCAGAAGCTGGACGACATGATCAACGCAATCGGCCTGCCGCGCGAAAAGCTCTGTACGTACTGCTGGAACGGGAAATGATCTATGTCGCCCCCGCACAAACTTTGTAGCGCAGGGCGCAAGCAGCCTGGCGGCGACATAGATCATGGCGATTCGTGCTGACAATCGTATCAGACGTCGTTGATAATAAAAAATACCCACCTACGATTGCAGCACAATCCCCATTACCCGCCGGAAAAAAATGGCAATAAACAGGAAGGTTTGGCGTGGATCAAATTCGTGAAATCTTTCAATCGGCGGTTTCGAATCAATACGTTCTGGCGGCCAGTATCGTGGTCGTCTCACTCATCGCCACGGTGGTTGCAGATTTTATCGCCTCTCGTGTATTTCGTGTACTGGCGAAGCGGTCTTCGACAACGATCGACGATGAGTTTGTCGACCTCAGTCACCGTCCCGTGCGGACTTCCGTGCTTTTATTGGGGTTATGGCTGGCGTCAAACCAGCTGGAACTGTCACCCCGGCTCGCGCTGATCATCACCGCCACGCTGAAAACGGTGGCGGTGTTCGTATGGCTGATATTCGGTATTCGGTTCATCAGTCTTCTCCTCAAATACCTCAGCACCGTTGAAAAGGTAAATGTCGTTGAAACGCGGACCCGGCCGCTTTTTGACAACCTCGCCAAAATAGTCCTGATCGCCGGGGCGATCTACTTCATATTTCTGTTCTGGAACATCAACGTCTCCGCCTGGCTGGCTTCGGCGGGTATCATTGGTATCGCCGTTGGTTTTGCCTCCAAGGACACGCTTGCCAACCTGTTTTCCGGTATTTTTATCCTCGCCGACGCGCCGTACAAAATCGGCGATTTCATCAATCTCGATTCGGGCGATCGCGGCCAGGTGACACACGTGGGATTGCGCAGCACCCGGATGATTACACGCGACGACGTCGAAATCACCGTACCCAACGCGGTTATCGCCAACGCGAAGATTATCAATGAAACCGGCGGGCCGTCGGAGAAGGAACGCGTCAGGATCAAGGTGGGTGTCGCTTATGGTACGGACGTGGACAGGTTGAAAGATGTTCTGATGGAGATCGGCACCTCGCATCCCTGGACGAGTAACGATCCCGAACCGCGTGTCCGGTTCCGGACGTTCGGAGAATCGTCGATTGATTTTGAACTGCTCTGCTGGATTGATGAACCGGTCCTGCGCGGCCGCGTGATCGACGCGCTCAATACTGAAGTTTACAAAGCTCTCTACCGGGAAGGCATCGAGATTCCCTACCCCAAACGCGACGTCTATATCAAGCAGATGCCGACACCCCCGGCCAGTTCATAAAAACAAACGCGGGAGCCCGCTGGCTCCCGCGTCTGGAGAATCTCTTTTGCTGATCCGGCTTACTGCACAACAACCGATGAGATCCGGCCGACACAGTCTGTCAGCATCTCGGCGTCGCAATCAACGACACGGATGTTGTCGGGCCACTCCGGATGGGGCAGAACTTTGAACGTCGATCCCGCGGCCGAGTTGCCGGGAGAATCGTAGGTCAGCGTCATCAGGTGGATTGTCCCCGTCAGACAGTTTCCGTAGCCGATGGACATACCGGCATCCACGTCACCGATATTCACTGGGTACTGGGAGACTGCGCCGAGACGTGTCCAGCCAGCGGGTGCTTCGACTGTAAATGCCGACGCGATGCCGCCCACTTCGATCTTGTGAACCACGTATACGGTTACGGTACCGCCGTCATCGACGATTCGGGAGTTGGTGCCGGCCGCGTCGGCGTAGATGCCCATGCTGCCCGCTACCGCGGGATCCGGTTCGGGAGCCGGGACAGCCGCCGGGTCTTCATTGCTGCAACCTACAAAAGCACCAAATGCTAGCAAAATGCAAATATGGAATCCGAGTCTGAATGCTCTTTTCATGATGTCTGGACCTCCCATTGGTCGAGAATTGAGCATAAGCGTGCGGAATTTCTGTATCTCGCTCTCCAGAATTTGTTCTGCGGGAAACAACTGGAAGTCTTCTTCCCTTACAACGAACAACTGGTAACGACGAGTTTCTACCGGGTAACACGCTCCATCAAAAAACGTTATGGTATGACTGATCGTAACGGCATGAACGCATAGGATGTGCCAGCTCCGCAGGAGGAAATACGGGGGATAATAGGGACGTTTGGAATACTATTGAGATACTGCTATACCCAGCGGGATGGAAATGAAGCTCAGGCCAAAGATGACGTCGGACTGCCGCACGCCGGCGTACAAACCCGGGGACAGGCCGCCCCAACGGAACAGACCGGGATACACGTTGAGTCGCGCCCGTTGCGTCCAGGATTCGGAGACGTGGAGTGAAGCGAGCAAGGAACCGTTCCGGTGGAGAAAACCGCCGGCATCCCAGGCGATTCGCGCGTACAAAGCGGTCATCCCTTCGCCCCGTTCCTCCTCCCTCAGTTCAGCGACCGCGCCGCCAAATCCGAATGACCAGTCGAGCTCCGAGCCCGTCCGGAGTGTGATCCCCAACAGATCGCTCATACCCCAGTACTGGAATATCCCCACGGGGTGATCCTTGCCAAAAAAGAAATGAAAAGCGTAGTTCTGCCCGGCGTTTTCCATCGAATTCATTACCGGGTTGTACATGGGCTGACCCGACCAGATCGACATGTTGAGCGTGTGCGAGAAAAACCGTGATACGGTGTCAAAGCTGAACAGCAGCGCGCCGGCAGGGTCGAACAATAACATGTCCGCTACCGGATCCACCGTCGGGCTCGTACGTCCCTGGTGTTCCACCGCTTCAACAGCAAACGAATGTACGATCGTGGTGGCCAGCGCCCAGACTCCGGGCAAAGCAAACCCTTTCATCTCGTACCACTCGGAAAAAGCGCGATTGCGGGCGCCACCACCTATCAGATGGAGGTGGTAATTGGGAACATACTGGAGATTGCTCCACCGGAACGAACCGGGAACCAGCTCATTGGTCACAAACTGTTTGCGGCCATAAGCGTCGATCGTTTGTCCGGGGTGCGTGATGCTTTGCCACGTAACATCCAGGCCACGAGACCAGTTGATCTGGTCTAGCGGCATCCAGCGGCTGGAAATCTGCATGATGCCGAAGGCGCCGTTGATCAGCTCGCTGGCAGGATTGAAGGCCGCGTCCGACCCGTATGTCAATCCATGATAAAAATAGTTGGATGACCCAGAATTCCGGATATCCGGCTCCCCGGCGGCCACATTACCCGCCAGGATAACGAGGCAACACAACGGCAAAAGCCCCAGTATTCCCGATCTTATGGAAGTCCTTTTTTGCATCATAATATCTATCGGCCCGGGCCAGACCCGGATAAAGCTGTAATAATGATACTGGTTCCAAAGGGGTGGAAGCAAGGCCGACGCGGCTTGCGCCGCTAACTCGTTATAGTATAAAGTGTAATCGATATTCCCACCCGGTCCGGCATCCCGGAAGATCGGACCGAACCTTTTGCCCTCTCAAACGTCTGATACAACACAATCGGACGCCGTGGAGGAACAGATGCCGCGAAATGAAGCGGAACTCCTGGCCGAGGCAAGTCGGGGTGACCAGTCGGCTTTCACAGATCTCTATCACATGTATGAATCGGATCTTTACCGGTTTGCCTTCTACCTGGCCGAAAGCCCGGAGACGGCGGATGAGCTTTTCCAGGAAACGTGGGTAAGGATTGTGAAGCACCTGGGTAAAAAGCCGGTCGTTAACTTCAAGAAATGGATGTTTGCGATCGCGACCAACCTCTACCGGGACGAACTGAGAAAACGAAAAGTCAGACGGCTGATCCTGGGCCGGGAAGCGGTCTCAGAGGACTACGGAGACCCGGGCGACACCCACGATCCGGTGGTAGTGCCCGACATCCCGCCCACGGCGGAAAGGTACACGATACGTGAAGCGTTGGGAAAAGCGATGAAGAAACTGACACATGGACAACGCGAGGTGTTTATCCTCACGCACATCGAGGGTTTCAAGACCCACGAAGCTGCTGAAATGCTGGGCAAACCAGAGGGTACCGTCAAATCGACGCTACATCGCGCGGTAATAACACTGCGCAAGGAGCTCAGGGAATTCCGTAACGGGAAGTAGCCGATGGACTGCAAACAAGTTCAGATGAAATTGAGTACGGCGGATAAACGAGATCCGGCCGTGCCACAACACATCCAGTCGTGCGAAAGCTGCCAGCAGTTCGCTGAAGACCTGGGGATCATCGGGGAGATGATCGATCCCACGGTATCGACCCCCGTTCTCCTGAGAGAACACACGCTCGATCGCTGCCGCACAATTTTGGCCGATCGGTCGACGAGGAAATCGGCTTCGAAAATCGGTCGATTTCGGGCACTGGCCGAATCACCGAAGTTCGTGGCCGTCACGGCGGTCTTGAGTGTTCTACTGCTCGCTACATCGATCGTCCTTCAGGTATTTATCGATCCGAATCCGGATACAAACATGATCGTGAAAATATCATTCATACAAATTGTTTTGCAGAATTTCGTTGCGGCGCTTTTTATGCCGGCGCTGCTGATGTTTAGAAACAGGAGAATATCTGATGTCCCACAAACAAGGTAAAACCACCGGTATGATTATCCTGGTCGCAGTGATCCTCATTGCTTTTCTTTTTGTCACACCCCTGTTCCGGTACAGTTGCTCGCGGGTGGTTATGCAGGATTTCCTCGGTATGGACGGGGATATGACTGGCCCCGGGCTGTTGATGGGCCCAGGCAACCTCATTCACATAATTCCACTTGTTGTGATGCTGCTGTTGTGGGGGGCCGTGACGCTGTGGGTGTACCACGACGCGGAACGACGCGGAAACAGCGGATTGTTGTGGGGGTTGTTCGTATTCATTGGCAACATCATCGGGTTGATCATTTATCTGATACTTCGCGTCTCGTCACCCGAAGTGGCGGATACCGGGCCGGGTGTTACGATCAGGTGCCCCGGTTGCTCGGGCGCGATACAGAGCTCGTACGTGGCGTGCCCTCACTGCGGAATTAAACTGGACAACAACTGTAACAGCTGTGGAAAACGCGTGGAAACCGGCTGGAAAGTGTGTCCTTTTTGCGGAGAAAAACTGAACGGGATGTGATCAACCGGCGGTTTGTTCCGAACGGCGCGGCGGTTTGGACTCGACGCGCCGTTCGTGAAATACTCCCATTACGCCCAGAAAAATCAGCGCGGAACCACCAATCGTCCACCGCGTGATTGGTTCTCCCAGAATGGTCCAACCCAGTATCACCGCCACAACGGGATTTACATACGCATAGGTCATCACGATATTGGTGGGCAACAGGCGAAGCGCCTTGATAAATGAGGTGAACGCAAACATCGAACTGAACACAATGAGATAAACCCACGCCGCCCACGCCTCGGGAATCGGCGCCGGCCGGGGTTCGGATGTGACCAGCGCGGCGATAATCAAACCAAAACCACCGAACAACTGCTGGTAAGCCGAGCTGGACTCGGGGTGCAGAGACACAGCTTTCCTTTTCTGAAAGATCGCGCCCATCCCCCAGAATATCGCGGCAAGAAGCAATGCAATCGCGGAATAAATATCTTCGTTGGTTCCGTTGAGGATTACGGGGCCGTTCAACACGGCCACTCCGGACAGGCCGATGAGCAACGCGCCGATCAGGCGCAGCGTCGGCGGTTTTCGGTCGATGACCGACTCCATGATTGCCACCCACAGCGGCAACGCGGCGATCAACAGGGCCGAGTAACCCGATTCCGCGCGCCGTTCGGCCCACGATACCATTCCGTTACCACCAACCCACAGCAGTATGCCGGACACACACAACACACCCAGTTCACGCCGGCCGACCTTGAGGCCTTTACGCGCCAGGGCCATCCACACAAAAAGGAGCAGTGCGGCTACGATCGTTCGCATAGCCGCCATGGTGAACGCGGGAAAACCGGACCCGTCGCGCACTGCGATACGGATCGCCAGGTAGGTGCTACCCCAGACGATATAGACAACGAGCAGGTGAAATAATCCGCGCAGGCTCAATCGATCACGGTCCGAAGTGCATCAGGCCGTCACTTTCCAGAAAATCGCCCGCTTCTTCGGTGTTCATGCGTTCGATCTGGTTCCATTCGGCCTGAAGAATCGCGTAATGGCTTTGTTCCATGTTGGCCATATACATCAGGAGTGAAATTGCGTTGCGGTCATTTGATTTGTTGGCCAGGCCGGTGTAGAATTCCTCGGCTATTTTTTCGGCCAGCATGCCAACCTCAAAAAGTTCCTTGAGCGTAGACTCTTTGGCGAGTACTTCATCGATCCTCGGAACGATCGATTTGGGCGGCAGTGCCAGTTCCACTTCGGGAAATTTTTTGTTGTAGGTTTCGGTGAGGATCTTTTTGTGCGTTTCTTCCTGGGCAATCAGAAAATCCATCTTCTGTTTCAGGTCCGCCGCGTCGACCATTTCCTTCATTCGGGTGTACAGCGCTACGGCATCGATCTCTGATTTGATCGCGATGCTGAGCACCTCAAGAGTCGTAAGATCGCGTTCCATCTCCATATCCTTTCATGTCCATATTTTCATTGAAGTTACGTCTTCCGGCGCCGCGGGTGCCGGCGCCGGGGGTAACATGGAGTGTACCGTAAAGGCGGGTCTTAATCAACCGCGGGGGCGCTGCCGTCCGACGGGGTAGTCACCGACCCGGGCTTGTTGCGCATGGTGATTTCGGTCTGCGGAAACGGTATTTCGATCCCTTCTTCGGCGAACCGGATCCGCACCAGGCGCGGCAGTTCGGTTAGCAGGGGCCACCAATCGGCGTTACGCACCCACGGACGCACGGCGATTTTGACCCATGAGTCATCCAGTTCGGACACGAAGATGGGCGGTTCGGGTTTTTCCAGAACCCGTTCGTTTTTCGACAACAAATCGTGAAGAATGGTGATTGCCCGATCGATGTCTTCCGAATACGCAATCCGAACTTCGATTTCGACCCGCCGTATCGTCTCCGCCGACCGGTTCTCGATGACTTCGCCCCATATTTTTCGGTTGGGTACGAGCAGCCGGCGATGATCGAAAGTGACTACGGTGGTGTTGGCCAGTCCCATAGCCTTGACCGTTCCCAGGACACCACCGGCACGAACGGTGTCATCAACGTCGTAGGGACGCGTCGAAAGTATAAAAAACCCGGCGGCCAGATTGGAAAGAGAATCCTGGAGAGCCAGCCCCACGATGATACCGGCTACACCAAGACCAGCCAGCAGTGTGGTCGGATCGACGCCGAGAAACCACAGTCCACCGATAAAACCGCAGATCGTAGCAACAGACTTCATCAGCCGATCCACCATGTCCCGCATCAGCCTGGACATCTTTGCAGCACCCGACAAGCGCAGTGTCCACCAAACCAGGCGGAATAACACACGAAACAGGACAACGAAACCGAGGACGATCAGTACCTTGATCAAGACGGCGGGTGCGTTGTCCTTTATCGTCTGCCACGCGTCCTTAATGAAGTCCCAGATAAGACCAAACAAAATCCTCGGGTTTAAAATCCTTTCGGTGATCTCACCGGTTGATTTTATTATAAACTGACGATACGGCGCGCTGTCGTACCCTCTCTTATCGAGCAAATCGACCGTTTCGTCGAGACTGCGCGCAACACCGTCGATTCGCCGTTGCGCATACTGAAGGCGGACCCGTTCCGATCCGATCTCTGATTCTGACGCATGCGCCTTTTCGGCGGACCGGATTTTGTCGCGCAACTGGTCTCTTCGGCCGACCGCGATCTGCAACCTGCCGACCAGGTTCTCCGCCCGGTTTTTCAGAATGCTTTCCAACTGCCCCCACGCTTCGCCGGTATTCAATCCCAGTGAATCGGCAGCAATCAACATCGTCATCTGTCCTTCAAGAAGTTTGTCCAGACGGTCACGTACAACGGTGATACGCTGTTCGATGTCACCCAGTTCCTCATTGCTGGCGGATGCTCTCTGGTCGCGAAGTGCGTCGATTTCGAAATTCCACAGATCGAATGCGTTCTCGTAAATATCAGACACATCAATGAGGATCCGCCGATACCGCCGCTTTACTTCGTCGGCTCCGATACCCTTCGCGTCGAGGACCGGAAGTATCTTCAGCAGTTTGGGCTGGGATTCGTCGATTGTTTCGACGTACTTCCTGCCCTGTACTCGCAGGACCTGTCGGCTATCCTTGTCCTTGCGTTTCATGCGGAAAGTAATCGCAGAAATGCTGTCCAGCGCCGCCTCCATCCCTGAAATAAGTTCCAAAGCTTCGGTAAGCTCGGGAGGGATGCTGTCAGCAACAGCGGTGGCTTTATCCTCCGTCTGACCAATAACAGATGATCCAGCCACCAGTACCAGTAGCGGAATCAACACGACCATAATTCGGCAAAATATCCCGCGCATCGTAAACTCCAGTTATTAATTACCCGTTGAGTCCTGCTCCGCTACCCATCCCCCGCCCAGAGCCTGGTACAACCTTACCACGGATGTTAACTGCAGCTGCAGCGTTTCCGACGCCTTGAGCTGCGATGAGAACAGCGACCGCTGAAGGTCGAGGACTTCGAGGTAGCTGGTCATTCCACCTTCGTAACGCACCCACGAAAGCTCCGCCGCGTTCTGCGCCGCCTCCATCTGGCGGCGGCGCGCGTCAAGCTCGGCTTCGTATGTGCTCACCGATATGATGGCGTCGTCTACCTCGCGATACGCGGTGAGAATGGTCTGTTCGTACGCGTTGAGGAGCTGCTCGGTCCGCGCTTCCTCGACCTCCACCCGTCGTTTGTTCTCACCTGCGTTGTAGATGGGTCCAAACAGCTGGGCGCCGAGGCCGAAGATGCCGGTGGTCTGGTCATCAAACTGCGCGCCAAGGTCGGCGTTGAGGTTAAACTGGGGAAACCTGAGCGCCTCGGCCACACCGATGCGTGCCGTCTGGGCGTGGAGCTTACGTTCCGCCTCGAGAATGTCGGGCCTGCGTTCGAGCAGTTCCGACGGCAGCCCGGTCGGGATGTCAGGCGGGAAAACCTGTTCGTGGAGCGGCAATCCACGCTCGAAAGTTTCGGGCGGACGGCCCAGCAGTACACTGATTGCGTTTTCCGTCTGCACCCGCAGGCGTTCGAAAGTCTGTACCGTCACTTGCGCTTCGTACACCTCGATCTGCGACTGGTTGAGGTCGACTTCTGACACCATTCCGGCTTCAAAGCGGGCCTGGACGACATCCAGCCGCTCCTGCCACAAACCGAGCGTCTGTTCCGAGATCGACAGCCGGTTGTCCAGGTCGCGCAGCACCAGGTAGGCGTTGGCAACTTCCGCTACAAGAGAAATCGTCAGGCCCCGATAGGCCTCCTCGGTGGCCAGGAGTTCCTGCAGGGCCGCTTCATTGGCCCGCCGAATCCGGCCCCACAGATCGATCTGCCAGGAGGCGTTGAGAAAAGCAGCACCACTGCCCGACGAAGTACCGTCTTCGCCCAGAGTGCCGTCATAAGACCCGTCGGCCGAATAGTCCAGACGCGGATACAGGTCGGAACGGACAATACCGAGGTTGGCCCTCGCTTCGCTGATGCGAGCGATGGAAGCGCGCAGGTTGCGGTTGTCCACAAGCGCCGTTTCGATCAGTTCCACCAGAACCGAATCACCAAACATGTCCCACCACGCGATATCTGCAACCGTCTCGCTGGTCGGGAAATCCTCGCGGTAGTCTTCCGGATCGGGCACCGGCGGGCGTGTGTAGTTGGGACCCATCGTGCAACCAGAAATCACCGTAACGCACAACGAAATCAGCAACCGCCGCATCTTACACCCCTTTCCGTTGCAGATAACGGTCCGCCACACCAAACGCCATCACGACATACACAACGGCGATAATAATTTGTAGAACCCGCGAGTATACCTCGGCCCCGGCTTCGCCCGATCCGCCGGCCGTCACCGATCCGATCACGAGTAACAGTGTGGAATACGCCATGCCGTACAACTTGGCCGTGGGTTTGTCGGAAAATACCCGCGAGCCGAAAACCAGTCCGGCGAGCAACGTCAGCAGAAATAGAAACCCAAACTCCGGAACAAATACGAGCAGCTCATAAAAAATAATTGCAGCTATTCCACCGATGGTGTTACCGATCACCAGCGCGCCACCCGCCTTGAAGTTGCTTGCAAAGCCGGGCTGCGACGACAACAGGGCAACAAATATAAGAATCAACAACGGGCTCGTCATCTGGAATGAATAAAAAACCACGAATAAAGGCATTACAACCAGCGTGCTGATCGCCGCCGTACGAAACCGTTCAGCCGGAGACGGAACCGGTGGTGCTGCAGCGGCGGACGGCCCTGTAATGGTCCTCTCGTCCTGCCTGTCGGGTAACAGACCGTGAGCCAGCCAGGTCAGACAGATCGTGGCAATCGCACCGAGCAGGATTCCGCCCGCGACCAGGTTGGCGACCGCCGGAGATGAAATTATAATCAGCGGGATGACCAGAAGCGCTATCAACAACCAGGTCATCAACAACGGGGCCTTGCCGCTCGCTTTCACATAGAACACCCGCAGGAGCACCAGGCCCGCGAACGGTACATACACCATCGGATATGATATCAGGTACTTGCCCAGCAGCAGTCCCGCCAGACAGGACACCGCGACAATACCGACAAAGGAAAGGCCCGCCTTCAACGACGGTCTTGGCGCCGGAGAGGCCAGAAAACTGAGCGACAAAACGGGAAGTAAAAAAGACAACTGCCAATTGATCCCCATCGCAACTGCCATCGCGAGCGCGGAACCCACGGCGTAGCGGAGCACGCGTATGTCGCGCTGGCCGAGTTCCCACCGGCCAGTTGACATCGTTACTGCAG
>CAYUDF010000016.1:0-12930 GCA_964443465.1 uncultured bacterium | reverse complement strand
GTGAACATAAAAACCGACTGGTCACACTGTGGTGCGGGGAGCGAGGCCAGTTGGTCGGCGTGAGCCGATCGAAGATCGTTGACCTGGTCTTCGGACTGGGGGTCGCGCAGCAGCGCGGGTGTGATTCCCGGTGACGGCAATCCCGAGGACTGCCGGTGCCGGATGGAGAGATAGCGCGCCAGCACCGGTTGCCACTCCGGTCGTCCGAATATCGCGAACGCCTGGTCGCTGGCGAACAGCTGCGCTTTCATGTGCAGGAACGGTTCGTGGTCGCTGGACAGCTCGGGTACGGACGAACGGTCGGGAGTTTCGGCGGGGAAGACCGTGTCGTAGTTCTCATACGATTGCCGCAGGTAATCCATCGTGGACGGGTGGAGGGCGAACTGGTCCGCGAGGAACGGGTGGCGCTCAATCCCGTCCAGAAACGCGCCCAGGCGGTCTTTCAGGTCGTACACGGGAATGTCGCTGGAGTACATCCCCACGTGCAGGACGCCGTTGGCCGCGCTGATTTCCTGCGAGAAGTAATCTCGCGCCAGTAACATCATCTCCATGTTTTCTCGCATCAGGTACATCGTGGGCGCCGCACTGCTGGGCGCATTTTCGGCGGCGGGACTCACCGGATAAACGGAGACGCCGCGCATGGCCGCGGCGATGAACATGGCGGCCCAGTATTCGCTGATCCACAGGGAATCCAGCGCAAACATCACGTCACCCGGCCCGGCGAGGTTGTACAACACTGCTTTCAGTACGGTCGCCCTTTTTTCGCCGAATCCCGTGTCGTTCATTACAACGGCCAGGGGGGTGGTCCAGCCGTTCAGCCGGAGTTCTTCTTCTCTGTCGGCGTAGTCGCCGGGGACAGGCCGCGCCCGGAGAAATTCTGGCACGTCTTCGTTTTCATATCCCTGGCTGAGAAACAGATTTCGGGCGGTCTTTTTGAGCGACAACAACGCCGGTCCGCGCACCTCCAGGCTCCTGTCCTCCCAGCTTGGGCCGTTGTAATGTTCACCGACACCCTGCCCGGTGAATATCGCCACACCCACAGCCGGATCGTCCTCGAACACGTCCCGAAACGCGATTTTTCGGTGGTCTCGAAGCGGCGAATCGTCGGCAAACGCCGGGTCAAACGGGTTGGTGATGTTGACATTGAGTTTGAACAGCCCCCTCAGCTGTTCTTCCGTCAGGTGCCGCAGCGCTGGCGACGACTCGATGGTACGGCGCAATGAGACGTGTGCGGCTTCCACCCGCGCCTGCACGTCCTTGTTCTGGAGTTTCAGTTCCGGCCCGTCGTACAGGTTTTCAAGGTAGGTGATAATTTCGCGGGATTTGTTGTCCTGGTAGTACACTTCGTCCAGAAACAGAATAAACTGCGGTACACGGTAGCGCGTGCCCGCGTCCATTTCACTGATAGCCTGCCGGAACGCCCGGATATATCCGTCGGTAACGACGTTCCAACCGATTATGTCCGTGGGACCCTTGCGGACACGGCCGCGAAAATCGTGGATGATAAAAACGTGGTAGGCTTCCGTTCCACGAATGGTGTTTTTGAGGTGTATGTGGAACTGCTCGTTCTGCAGGTACTCAATTGTGTTGGCGTCGGAGAACGCGCTTTCGGTGAGTTTTGTGACGACGGCGTCCACTTCGGACTGCGTGTCGTATTGATCCGGCCGAAGGCCGTAGTTGAGCGGCAACCACACCAGACGGGACTGCCGCAGCCATATCAGATGGGCCTGTTTCCATCGGTTGCGGTTGTTGTTGGCGATCTCGTGGATGAACTGCGTGGTCCGCCGAAACACCTCCCTGGCGGCGGAGGGGCTGTTGCCCCTTCCGGACGCGAAATCAATGTCGGCCACGTAAGCTCCGAAAGCGTTGTTGGCATTTACCTCGAAGCCGCGCGGGTGGTGGGGGGCCTTGTTCTGTCCGAACAACCGGTTCCAGGGGACAACCAGCTCTTCGAACAAAACCGCCTCCGCCGCGGTCGCCATCTCCCGGCCCGTGTCTTTGTTCCCGCCGGAAGCCGTTGTAAACGCGGCTTCGAGCGCCGTGTGATAACGATTGTCTTCTTCCAGAAACGTATGGCCGGCCTGGGAAACGTGATCTTTGTAAAACTGTGCGCTTTTCTCGAAATCGTCGCCGGATTTGAAATGCGGTGTGAGCAGTTGATCCATCCACCGAATCCCGTGCTCGACCTGGGCCATCGCTTTGTTCAATGATTCGAGGTCCGCTGCGTCCAGACCGAGAGCTGCATTTGGGGGTTCCTTCGGTTCGGGTCCTTTTGGAATCGAAACGAAATTTTTTGTGGGGCGCGTTTTGCGGTATTTCACAAACGGGTTGTTAAACGTGATTCCGACGTACAGTTGCTTGTCCCACGGACGGAAGTCGATGCGGAATTCATCACCACGGTTGAACAGTCCGCCACGCGTGATAGCCAGTTCGGCGATAAACGCCGGAATGAACTTCTGGTCAAAAAAATTGTATTCTCCTCCGATTCGTACCCACGGGACTTTGAAGTACGCGCCAAAGGCGTAGTCAAAATCGTTGTCCACGGCGCCGAGGGCCAGTTCGGCGGTGAACGATCCGATGCCGAACTGTGGGTAAAGCCCTCGCGTGGTGACGTCCAGAAACAACCGCCCGGCATACAGGTCCCGGTCGAAATCGTGTCCGCCCAGCGGGCCCCACGTGTAGCGCACCCGGGCCGGTTGCCCCATACTGATTGGTGTTTCCGGAAACTCCGGCGTAGCCGGCAACTGTCCGCCGGCAGGCCCCGCCGTTGTAGCGATAAGGACCAGACAGACGAAAACGATTCTTGTTTTCATGCGATAATCCCGTTTAAGGCCGTGGAGATATCAACCGGGTGTCTGGCTATTGGGAGAGATGTTGGAGCCCATTTTACAGGCAAGCCGTGTCTGGCGGAAACCCCAAAGTCAACCGACCTTGTGGGAAACGGTGGGTTCGTATATATTCTCCGGAATCAAATTTACCGGGACCAAAGATCAATGGGAGGGCCTTGTGAAAACGCAAACTGTGGAATTCCAGAATGACGAAGGGCTGATTCTGTCGGGACGCCTCGAGATGCCCGCGGACGACAAACCGATCGCTTTTGCGATGTTTGCCCACTGTTTTACCTGCACAAAAGATTACAAGTCAGTTACTTATATCAGCCGTCGGCTGGCCGCACAGGGTATCGCCGTGTTGAGGTTTGATTTTGCCGGTCTTGGCGAAAGCGAGGGCGAATTCTCTGATACCAATTTTTCGACCAATGTGGACGACCTGGTGGCGGCGGCCCGGTTTCTGGAAGAAGATTACGAAGCTCCCACAATCCTCATCGGCCACTCATTCGGAGGCGCGGCGGTTCTGCAGGCCGCCTCCAGAATCCCGTCGTCGAAAGCGGTTGTGACCATTGCCGCGCCGTGCAGCCCGAAGCACCTCAAACACCTCGTCTCTGGAAAACGGGAAGAGCTGGAGTCGCGGGGTGAGACGGTTGTTTCCGTCTCCGGGCGCCCGTTTACCATAAAAAAGCAGTTTGTAGACGACCTGGAAGAATTGCGAATGGACGAGTCGATTCGCCACCTCGGTCGCGCACTGCTGGTTTTTCACTCGCCGGAGGATAAGGTCGTATCTATTGATAACGCCGAACACATTTTCCAGACGGCCGCCCAGCCCAAAAGTTTTGTGACGCTGGACAAGGCCCACCACCTGCTGCTCGATGCCGTCGACGCCAACTATGTTGGTAAGGTAATCGCCGCCTGGGCCGACAGGTATATAAACGTTAAGGAGCAGGAATGAAATTGAAGGTGTTTCTGGCGATGATTGTACTGCTGGCGTTGGCCGTTTCGGCAAAAGCGCAGGATTTCAGCGCGCACTGGCACGACGGCAAAGCGGAGATGAACGGTTACCGGCTGACAGTGTCGCGTTACGGACAGGACAGGGCCGGTTACGCGGTGATGGTTTTTGTGACGGAGCCATTCAGCGAGTCCAAACGGGTCAAGGTGAACGACCACACAAAAAATCCGGAAGACACGTTTGACGCCTTCAAACTCAACCTCGTCCGCGATTTCCAGACGGGTATATACGACTACAACACGATGGTTTCAGTTTTTTCAAGGAGCTCGAACTTCGAGCCGGTCAAGATTACGTTTTCAAGCGCGGAGTGGTGCGGCCACGTCTATACCGAGCTGTTGTTTGATGCGACCCGCGTGCAGGTCAGCAACTCCAGCTATTTCGAGGACGAATCCGGGATCCGGCTTGTGCCGCTCGATCACCAGGCTATCAGTGAAGACAACCTGTTTGTACGACTGCGGGGACTTCGTGGCGATTTTCTGGGACCCGGGGATTCGAAAACCATTGATTATCTGCCTGGAGTATTTTTCAGCCGGCTGTCCCACCAGGCGGTGAACCCCACGAGAGCAACCATTTCCCGCCGTGCCCGCTCGACGGTTGTCGAAGTGCCCGCCGGCAGGTTTTCGGTGATGGTGTATGACGTCAAAACAGACGGGCGTGACGGCGTGTTTTACATCGAAACCGCTTATCCCCACCGAATCGTTCGGTGGGAACTCGCCCCGGACGTGAAGGGCGAACTCACCGGTTCTTTGCGAACGCAATACTGGAATCTCAACCGCGAAGGCGACGAGAAACACTTCGAGCAGCTGGGAATTCCAGTTTACGGCCGGTAGTGGTTGTGCGAGAATCCGCGGATGATTTACCTGCTCGCGATAATCTTGGGGCTCATTCAGGCCCTCACGGAATTTCTGCCCATATCGTCATCCGGGCACCTGATCCTCGCCAGGGGTGTGCTCGATTTCGGTTTTGTGGACGGACTCACCTTTGACGTCGGGTTACACGTGGGCACACTGCTGGCGATGTTGATCTACTTCCGGTCTGACATCGCCGGTTTGATCCGGGGATTCTTCTCAACATTCAAAGGTCTCGATTTCAGTGGCAACTCGGACCAGCGGCTGGCCTGGTATATCATCGCGGCCAGTTTTCCCGCAGCGGTTGTCGGATTTCTGCTGGAAGAACAGATCGAATACTACGTAAGAAATCCCATGGTGATTGTGTTTACGCTGGTTATTGGGGGGCTGCTGTTTCTTCTGGCCGAGCGGACCACAAAACAGAAAAACGAGATGCGATCGTTGTCGTTCGGCGGCGCTTTTTTTGTGGGTGTTGCCCAGGCCGTTGCCCTGATTCCGGGTGTGTCGCGGTCGGGGATCACAATTATCGCGGGCATGACACAGGGTCTCAAACGGGCGGAAGCGGCCCGTTTTTCATTTCTGCTGGGAACCCCGGCGCTTGCCGGGGCCGGTTTGAAAAAAGGTCTCGATATGTCCGGGCAGCAGTTTACCACCGCCGAATATGCGGTGTTGTTCGCCGGCATCGTCACTTCGGCGGCGGCCGGCTGGTTTGTGATCCGGTTCCTGCTCCGTTTTCTGCAAAACCACCGGCTGGATGTTTTTGCATACTATCGTTTTGTTCTCGCCGCCGTCGTACTGGTCTGGCTGCTGACCCACTGATTGCTACAGGCTTTTTTCCGCCCATATTGCCGACAGGTGAACGATCGTTTCCGTCGCCTTTTCCATGACCTGTACGGGTACCCACTCGCGGGGTGAATGAATTGCCTCGCCGCCGGCATACAGGTTGGGGCACGGCAGACCCATGTAGGACAGACGCGCTCCGTCGGTGCCGCCGCGGATCAGTTCGTTGTACGGCTTGACGTCGGTGCGCTGTATCGCCTCTTCAGCGTACGCCACCAGCCGGGGCTCTTCCTCGACCTTGTAGCGCATGTTTTTGTAGGACTCGGATATCTCCAGTTCGAATTCCGCCTTGGGGTGCTTTTCACGAAGTTTCTCCACGATTTCCTGGAGCATTTCCTTCTGCTTATCGATACCGGTCATTTCAAAATCTCTGAGAAGCAGGCGGATCTTGACCTGTTCGTTCTGTCCTTCCACGACGTACGGGTGAATGTACCCTTCGCGTTGTTCCGTGGTTTCGGGCGCCATATCGGCGGGAAGCATGTTTACGAAGTCGGCGAGTATCCGGATGGCGTTCACCAGTTTGCCCTTGGCATAACCGGGGTGCACACCCACGCCTTTGATTGCCAGCACGGCGCTGAACGCGTTAAAGGTTTCGAATTCGATTTCACCCAGCGGTCCGCCGTCCATTGTATAGGCGAAGTCGGCGCCGAATTTTTTGACGTCAAAATGATTGGCGCCCCGGCCGACTTCTTCGTCGGGAGTGAAACCGATTTTCACGGTGCCGTGTTTGATATCCGGGTTCTGGTTGAACATATCAACCGCCGTCATGATTTCCGCGATTCCGGCCTTGTCGTCGGCGCCGAGAAGCGTGGTGCCGTCGCTGGTGACGATATCCATGCCTTTGTAACGGCTCTCGAGGTTTTTGTATTCGGAGACCTGGATCACCATCGACGAGTCGCCGGGCAATACTATGTCGCCGCCCTGGTAGTTCTTGTGAATGAGCGGTTTTACGTCTTTGCCGGAGTAAGCGGGAGACGTGTCGGCGTGGGCGATATAACCGACGACGGGAACTTTGCCCGTTTCCTCGGCGGACAGGTTTGACGGTATGGTTCCGAAAACGTACCCGTTGTCGTCAATCGACGCGTCTTTAACGCCCATTTCGAGCAACTCTTTGTGTAACAACCGAAGCAGGTCCAACTGGCTGGACGTGGACGGGACGGTCTCGGAATCTTCATCGGATTTGGTGTCGATCTGGACGTATCGTTTGAAACGGTCGAGCACCGATTCCTTGGGTGCATTGAAACTCATGGCGCTACTCCGGGGAAAATTGTTCTGATCTTTTCTATGGATTAACTGTATGGTAATTTGAAAGTCGTTGGAATGAATGATCATATGTCATGCAGAGCCAACCGTCAATCGCGGAATAAAATGCGGATTTTTAACCAAAGGAGACTGGCCCCGTGAAATACAGAATAGCTGTTGTGTTGATTTTGTCCGTTTTGTGCCTGGATCTCGCCGCCGCGGGGTCCGCAGGGGCGGGATCGAAGCCGGAGCGTCCGGTCCATACGTATTCAATTGTCGCGCGGGACTCGATAACGGGGGAGATGGGCGTGGCCGTCCAGTCTCACTGGTTCTCGGTGGGCTCAGTTGTCACGTGGGGGGCCGCCGGCGTTGGTGTTGTAGCAACACAATCGTTGGTGGACGTCACCTACGGTCCCATGGGTATCGAACTGATGCGGGCTGGAAAAAGCCCCGAGCAGGCGCTCGACGCCCTGCTGCTCGCCGACCCGGGTCGTGAGGTTCGGCAGGTCGCGATGGTCGACGCCCGGGGGCGTGTTGCCACCCATACCGGTGAAAACTGCATCGCCAAAGCCGGCCACGTGGCCGGCGCCCAGTACTCCGTCCAGGCCAATCTGATGGAGAAATCGACGGTTTGGGGAGCCATGGCAAAAGCATACGAAAACACCGACGGTGACCTGGCCGAACGTTTGCTGGCCGCGCTGGAAGCGGCCCAGGCCGAGGGGGGCGATATCCGTGGCAAACAGTCAGCCGCCATATTGATCGTCAAGCCGGAATCGTCCGGATTGCCCTGGCGCGACAAGGTGATGGACCTGCGCGTGGAAGACCACACCGAACCAGTCCGGGAACTCAGGCGACTGGTAATGGTCCACCGCGCCTACGAGTACATGAACAAGGGCGACGAGTACCTGGCCGAAGGAGACGGCGCCGCCGCGCTGGGAGCCTATGGCAAAGCGGCGGAAATCCTCCCGGACAATCCCGAGGTCAAATTCTGGGCGGCGATCACCATGATGACCAGCGGCCACGAACAGCAGGCACTCGTCTATTTTGCGGAAGTGTTCGAAGCGGATGAAAAGTGGAAGGAAGTTGTAAGACGGCTTCCCCCGGCGGGCCTGTTTCCCGACGATCAGGAGCTGATCGAAAAAGTTCTCGGCGCCGGCGGCCGCTAGTAATCGAGGTCGATCTCCTCGCAGCGAAGGAAATCGTTGGCGGAAAACCGGTAGTACAGCTTCAGGACACTTTCAATATTGCCCCTGACGATTCCTTCGCCGCAATAGCTGTAATGGTGAAGAGGTGCATACCCCTCGGCGCCTTTTGCACCCGGGTTTTGTGTTTCACACGGCTTGAAATCGACAATCTTCACACCCGCCGGAAGGCGGCGCAACAGTCGTTTGATGGTGCCGGCGACCTGCTTGTTGGCCGTCTTGAATTTGAATCCAAAATTCGCGCTTTTTAACGACCGGGAATCCACAAATTCAAAATCGTGTTCCTCCGAGCCCTGGCGAATGGCGGCGCGAATTACCGGGCGCAAACTTCCGCGGCAGATGACGTGAACAACGTCACCGCGGTACTTGAGGAATTCCTTGATGGTGTGTGACTGGAAAGGAAGGTCTTCGGTGAACAGGTAACCGCCCCTGACACCCTTGCCCCGCAGGTAACCGTCGAGGTACGCGACGATTACTTCGGGCGTACCCTTGATAAAAAAATCGTAGTGTTTGACCGCCATCGAGACCTCCAGGTCCTGTCATCGGAAGAAAACGAGCATGATGACAAAAAACAACGGAATAAGAATTATCAGCGAATATTTTATCATATAACCAAAGAAACTGGGCATAGGCACGCCGGATTCTTCGGCGATACTTTTGACCATGAAGTTGGGTGCGTTGCCGATATAGGTGACCGCTCCAAAAAACACTGCTCCGGTTGAAATCGCGAGCAGGTAACGTTCGTTGCCCGCGATCAGTGCGCTGACCGCTTCGGCTTCCGGCATACCGGCGTAAAATTTTCCGAGTATCGTATTAAAGAACGTCAGATACGTCGGCGCATTGTCCAGGAAACTGGAAAGCCCGCCGGTGATCCAGTAAAAGTGAGCCGGTTCCTCCAGCACCTCCATCATGCCGCTCAACACGCCGTGCTCTCCCGCCTTGAGGATCGCAAGCGCCGGGATGATCGTCATAAAAATTCCGGCGAACAGGTATCCCACTTCCTTGATGGGGAACCACGTGAATTCGTTGGCTTCGTGGATCAGCCGGCTGGTGGTTTTCAACGACAGTATTCCCATAAGAATCATGACGACGTCGCGCAACAGGAACTGGGTTTTCTGGTGTATCCCCAATATGTTAACGGTTCCGATATTCCACAGTCCGCTTATCAGAACCGCGGCGACAATACCGCCCAGGAAAATCAGGTTGTGTAGTCCCTCGATCCTGATCGGCTCCGATTCGGTGGCTTTGGTCTCTTCCGGTTGTTTTTCTTTCCGGAAGTAGAACATGTCGACAACGAAGAATACGAGCAGAAGGGGCAGCGCGAGCATCATCATCGGCATAAACAGGTTGAGCGTCCAGAAAAACGGCACATTGTGCAGAAATCCCAGAAACAGGGGCGGGTCGCCGAGAGGGGTGAGAGAACCGCCGATATTGCTCACCAGAAAAATAAAGAAAATGACGATGTGGACCTTGCGCTTTCGCCACGCGTTTGCGCGCAATACCGGGCGTATCATCACCATCGACGCGCCGGTCGTACCGATCCACGACGCCAGGGCCGTTCCGATGGCGAGGAGCAGTAAATTGAGAACGGGCGAACCCCTCAACGTGCCCTTGACGTGGATGCCGCCCGATACAGTATATAACGCCCACAACAGGATTATAAACGGTATGTAATCGACAATATAAATGTGGAGAATCTCGTGAAGCGCTTCAGCCCGGTAGGCGATTACGAAAGGTATCGCAAACACCAGCGCCCAGAAAGCGGAGACTTTCGGGAAGTGGTGGTGCCACCACCGGGGTCTGATCAGGGGAAACAGCGCGATCGACAGCAATATGCCGGCAAACGGCAGGCAGGTCCACAATTCGAGCTTTTCACCGAGGCCGGGACCATGATGGCCGCCTTCGGCCGGCGCTTGAGCGTGTTCGGGAGGATCACTCGCCAGGGCAGGCGCGGCGCATGCGGCGGCGAGAATAACGATCACTCCCAGAGTGACGGCCAATCGCCGGGAACCTGACAACAACTTCACGTGGTTACTCCATCTGTCTGCGTGGGAAACAGGAAACGACACCAGCCAGAATAATCGGCCGTACCTGCTCCCCGCTTCAATGGATTCAAGTTAGAGGACCGATTACGGTCTGGCAAGAAACTTTTGGCGGTACAGACATGACTTTGTTGCCAGCCGGCGCAAACAGTGGGTTCCCTCGCGGAGGGGTTACCGTTTGCGCCGGTTGTACTGGTTCCGCAGCATTGTACGCAGTTCCGGGTGAATGCCGGGCTGGCGGAGAAGCTTCTCGATATCGTTTTTGGAGAGATCGAGGAGGTACTCCATCGATATGCCGGGAGGTGTGCGCGGATTTCCCAGCAGCGTCAACCGGGCGCGAAGTGTTGGAAACATCGAACGCCGTCTGCCGACGGAGCGCAGGACTTCCTGGTTTACGCGGTGATTACAAGCAACCACCATTGCGCGGTCGCGAGTGGAGATATGCGGTACTGTTTCCCTGGCTATCTTTACAATCGGGTGCATCGAGAGTAGATCCCAGAAATGGCCGTCGCGCGCCAGCTTTCGGAGAATCACCAGGGGTACGTCGTCAAAAACAGGAGCTTCTGTGTCGACGTTACCAACGCGCTGTTTTTCGCGTTTGAGCGTGTCGGTGTATTCGCGCATGGTGGTGTCGTCGATCTTGAAGTGTTTTTCCTTTGCTTCGAGGTAGTCGAGCAATGCCATCATTTTCGCGAAGTAGTCGTCTTCGAGAAAAAAGCTGAGTTTGGACAATATCCGGACGATGCCGCGCGAGTACAACACGTCGGAGCGCGTTGTGACGTTGAGCAGGCGGCGGTAAACGGCGTCAAAAAATATTTTACGCTGGGTTGTGTTGAAACGACTGGAGCTGACGAGCTGTTCCAGTACGGACAACACGGTGGCGCACGGCACGTGGTTCGGAGTTAACGCTTTCCACGCCGAAGCGAGGCTGGAGTTGCTCACCGCGTAACGGCGCAGTTCGTAGTCGGGATGCAGCATCAGGCACCGATAGAAACGGGCCCTGTGTTCGATGGGCACATTCTGCAGCGAATCGGCCACTGCTTTGGGTGAATAGGCGGACCCGCTGGTGTGCTCCAGTTCAAAAAACGACCGTATGGTCGAAAACGCTGTAGCGAATCGTGGCGTGGTTTTGTCGGACAAAATATCAAACATGCGCCGCTTGCGTCCGCGCTGCCAGAAATCGCCGGCGATGAGGATTTCGGGACGTTTCCACAGTCCGGTTTCGATGTCCACGATGCTGTCGGGATTGGTTTCCATGAAATCGATAAACGCGTATCGCAGGTCCCCGGTCAATTCATTGAGAGCGTCCTCGACGTCGAGGTCATCGCCGCGGATCAGAGCGTTCAGGCAGTCGTCCATCCTCTCGGAATCGACGTGTGACGGATCGGATTCTTTGTAGGCGTCCCACGGGTGATCGGTCAGGTGGTTCCGCCACCGGGATTTCAGGTTTATATAACGTTCGGCCAGGGGCTCTCCCACGGACTGGAGGAGATCGGATAACGGTTGGTCGATCAACAGGTTCTGGCGGGGAACCGACCGGGTGTACGCCAGACGGATGGTGTCGTCGAACGCCCGATTCACGGATTTCCAGCCGAGATAGCATTTTTCGAGTACGGGGAGATATGAGTCGACGGCCTCTGTATCGGGGGAATCTCCGTGCTCCGGCGCCTGCGCCAGCAGCTCACCTACGGCTTCGGCGTACAAATTGGACTTTTGTTGTATGGTGTGCGGGTCGCACCCGCCGGGCCGGTCGGTCTCCAGCGACTTGATCAAATCATCTTCGTACAGATCAAGACTTGCCGGTTTGGTTGGCAGTTTATTTGCCATCTCACACGCCCCCGTGTCGTAACGTTAATTAGCACAATGGGTTTTAGGCTTGAGCCTATGGCTCAAGTGTGAGATTGCAAATCGCATGCCCAAGGCCACGAGGTTGATGGCGCGCGGATACGCGGCTCGACCCGGGCACGGCTCCCCTGTGGCCCCCTCAGACGTCGCAGTACCAGCCATGACGGGTCGCCTCCGTGATTTCGGCTCGCGTTGGCCCCCCATATTATTGCTCGCCGATCAAGGGCCCTCTCGCCCCGCGTATCCGCGCGCCTCGGACGCTAGGGGATGTTGTGATCTTTTTTGTACTGGATCCAGTTGGTTTTGAGGTGGATGAAGTCTTCGAAGGAGTCCTGGGTGAGGAAAGGATTGGTTTTGATTTCGTTGCCGATGGTGGATGTCGGGTTGATGCCGAAGTCGTGGCCGGGCCAGATCTCGGTTTCGGGGGGGAGTTTTGCCAGTTTGTGCAAGCTGTCCCATTCGTGGCGGGCGCCTTCACCGAGGTCGGTTCCGCCGACTTTGCCGACAAACAGTGTGTCGCCGGTGATGAGTTTGCCGTTACACAAGGTACAAATCGAATCTTCGGTGTGTCCCGGTGTGTAAAGAAATTCCAGCTTGAGACCGCCCACGTTGAAACTATCGCCGTCGTCGACGGGGATGTCCACGCCGGCGACGATGGATTTGTGACCGATGACCTTGGCGTTAAAATGTTTGATCACACCGCTGAGACCCCACGTGTGGTCCCCGTGACCGTGTGTGATAACGACGTAATCGAGCTGGAGATTGTGTTGCTCGACGAGGGGCGCATAGCGCCGCGGGCCGGGCGGCGGATCGAATATAACGGCGACACTACCGTCGCCATCGGCCATCAGGTAACTGAAATTGCGGTCCCCGCCTGCATCTATCTGGTAAAAAATCATGGAGGTATATTAATCACCTCCGACCCCCGCCGCAAGCTCCGAATCTCGATGTTTCGGCCGGCGCGTGAGCTCCTCGGTTCCTGGCGCACGGTTACGCGGGTCCTCGGTTTCGGGCACCGTCGATGCGCCTTTCCTTAAGAATTATAGGCCCGTCGCAGGGCCTGACACCGAT
>CAYUDF010000015.1:0-12999 GCA_964443465.1 uncultured bacterium | reverse complement strand
GGCGTTGGCATATTTCTGCAGCGTGGCAAATTGTTCCGCACTGAGAAACTCTCCCACGCTTGAGCGAAAAGTGCTGCGAGCCTTGTTGAATTCGTCGATCATCACCTGTGGGTCGATATTCTCGTCACCCACACCGGCGGTCGCGATGACCAGGTTCTCTTCCAGGGTCACAAACGCCACAGCCAGCTTATTCTGCTCATCTTTATTGAGTTCCAGCAGAGCGCAGATCTGATCGAACATTTCGTGTTTTTCCGCACCCGCGTATGCGATCGTGGGAAGCACCAGGGCGACTACAAGAATGGTTAATAACATCTTCATAACAGAATCATTCCTTTCTTTTTGTGGAGTGCCGATATTGTAACATCCACCCTCACATTTTCCAAAAGATTAAAAAGCCCCCCAACCGGGCCTTTTCCGGGGTATAATCCTGTCATATGACCGTCCCGGGCAAATCAAATGGAATTCTCAGGAGGCGACCCGATGTTGAACCGCTTGTCACCCGTACTGCTGCTTATTGGGTTGATGATGATTGTGACCGTCGCCTCCGCGGAGACAGAACAGGCCGCCGAGACCAGAACAGCGCTCATTATAATAGATGTCCAGGACTTCTACTTCCCGGGCGGGGCGTTGCCACTGGAAGGGCCCGAAGCAGCCAGCCTCAACTGTAAAAAACTCATCGACAAGTTTCGCGCGGAGGATCAGGAGATCGTCCATGTCGGCCACAAGGTTCGCGAAGGTGGCGGTTTTCACGCGGATGTCGCACCACTGGAAGGCGAGAAGGTCGTTATGAAGAGCGAGGTCAGCGCGTTTAACGGTACCGATCTGACCGTCTACCTGCAGGAAAACAAAATCACAAATCTGGTGATTTGCGGGATGCAGACGCACATGTGCGTCGAGGGAGCCGTGCGCGCGGCCTACGACCTGGGCTTCGAAGTGTTGCTGGTCGGCGACGCATGCGCCACGCGCACATTAAAAAATGACGACGACGCCGTTGCAGGCGCCGACGTCCACAAATCAACCCTGATGACACTCAACGGCGCCTACGCCAAAGTGGTGGACACGGAAACTTTTCTAAAAGGCCGCTGAGCTAGCCTACGATCCGTTTTACACTCGTCAAAACGCCGGGCATCGCAAACAGTTCTTCCATGCCGGGCTGGTCGGCCAGGCGTGTGATCGATATTGATCGGATGCTGGTGGAGGGGACGATAACCAGTTCGTCGTCCAGCAGCAACGTGAGATGGGGATTGGCCAGAAACGTTTTAAGATTCTCCGCGAAATCGCCCGCTCCCCCAACGGGATCGACCTCGAAGTACTCCACGGTTCCATCGACAAAAGTAAGTTTGAGCGCACCACGCATGTTCTTTTCCTCCCGAAATTTGCAATTTGATCAATTTGAGACGACACCCCCGTCGTCGGTAAGAAGAATCACAGAGCAAGGTTCGAGCCAGAGCCCCCACCATGCACGACACTCGGCAACACGATAAATAGCAACAAGATAGACGTTCGCCAAAAAGTGTGTGTCATTCCCGGACAGAACGATGTCTCGTTTATCAGACAGAGAGATTAATCGTCGCTTCGGCGATCTGCGTCCGGTTTCGCCACGGGATTGTGGTGGATTCTATCCAAAAGGAGTCGCAAACATGATTCGTTCGGCAATCTGTATTGCTTTTATTCTGGCGGTTTTAAATGTCGTATTTGGAGCCAACATCGCGTGTGCCGGGGACGGTCAGGGCGACAAGGCCCGGATTACCGTTGGCGCCATCGAGTCCAAAGACAATAAATGCTCGTCCAGCGCGGCGGCCGCGTTCGGCGAGATGCTCTCCTCGGCCCTGGCCAACACAAACCGGTTCGTCCTGTTTATAGACGGTGAAAGAGCCGAAATCATGATAACGGGAGCCGTCACCAAGTTCGAAACCGACGCCGGCGGAGGCTGGGGCGGGATCAAGAAAAAGTCGCTGGGAAAAGCCGGTATCGAGACCAAGGAAGCGGAGATCCGTGTAGACATCAAACTGGTAGACGTCCGGACGAAAAAGGTAATCAAGGGCAAAGAAATCAAGGCAAAGTCTACAAAATGGGGGGCCGATGTCGACGGCAGTAACTGGGTCGAAGGCGTGGCGTTATCCGGCGGATTGGACGCGTATTCCGGCCAGCCGATGGAAGACGCGATTCGTACGGCGCTGGCCGACGCGGTGGAGGTGATCTCCAAAGAAGTCCCCGATGAATACTATAAGTATACGGGCGACGAGCTGCCGGAAACCGCCCAGGGCACCGGTTCGGTCGCCGCCGCCGGGGCAGCGGGCGCGGCGGGCGCCGCAGCGGCAACCGGCGACGTGGCCGAAGACATGACCCTGTACACGAAGTACGATTTTGTGCCGGGTAACAAAGTGATTTTCTATGACGACATGAAAAACGAGGAAGAGGGCGAGTTCCCCTACCGGTGGAACCTCGACAGGGGTGTTTTTGAAGTTGTCAGGCTGGGCAAAGACTGCTGGATCATGTGTACCGACGCCGGTTCGATCCGTCCGAAAGTCCAGGAGGGTCCTCTTCCCGAAAAGTACACCGTCGAGTTTGATATATACGACAACGGCAAGGGATTCAAGGGACATTACTTCCACATCTGCTGGGTGGACGCAAAGGGAAAAGACATCGCAAAGTTGTCACTGACCGGGAGTAGAAACACCAGCCTGAGTGTCCAGAACAAAACGAAAGCGTCCAAAGCCCTGCCCAACCAACTGGCCAAAGGCGTTCATACCATGCGGGTGATGGCGACCACGCGGTCGATTAAGTGTTACATCAACACGGTCCGGGTTGCCAACGTGCCTAAAGTGGAAGGGTTCAACCCGGTTGGATTTCGCGTGACGCTGGACCCGTGGAACCAGGAAAACAACCCGATGCTGGTACGGGGGTTCCGCTATGCCGAGGGCGGCAAGACCATGCGCGAGCAGCTGGACGAGGACGGCAAGATTGTCACCCACGGAATTCTGTTCGACCCTGACTCACACACGATCAAGGGCGAATCGATGAAAACGCTCAAGGAGATCGGACGCCTGCTGGAGGACGATCCGGAACTACGGCTGTCCATTGAGGGGCATACCGACAGCGACGGCTCGGACGAACACAACCTGACGCTGTCGCAGAACCGGGCAAATTCTGTACGGGAGTACCTGATCGCGACGTATGGCGTCGGCGCCGACCGGCTCGAAGCCAAAGGCCAGGGCGAGTCCAGCCCGATTGACACGAACGACAGCTCCGAAGGCAAGGCAAACAACCGGCGCGTGGAACTGGTGAAAATTTGAAAAAGCGTAAACCGCCGGGACCCCGTAGCCCCGGCGGTCAATTCATCACGGCAGATGGAAGCGGGATATAAAGAATCCATCGGTTCTCACGTGCAGAGGGCCGCGGTGGATCATCCACATACCACCGCTGTGCCACGACATACCCTGGACATTGTCGACCGGCAGGTCGTACGTTGCGGCGGCCACCCCGTTGGTAGTGAATTTGATCAATTCGTCGTCGGTAGCGATATAGAGAAAAGTACCATCGGACGCCATCGCGTTGATTTCGGTCACCGCCAGCGTGACTGTCCTGTCGATCTGTGCGGTCCCGTCCAGACAGGAGCTGAGGGGATCAACGACCAGAATCACCGGATCGGAGCCATTCAGCGCCCCCACCCACAGCTTGTCCTGGGAGAATGCGAGACCGCCTTCCATCGTCTGTACCACGTCGATACTGCACGAAAGCGCTCCAGCATCGGTAAAAGCACGGATTTTCCACACTCCACCGTCGCTCCCAACCGTCCAGAACTTTTCCCCGTCCCACGTAAGACCGCTGTGGGCGTATACCGGCGTGTCGATTGTTTCGAGGATTTCGCCCGCGGTGGACATCTCATACATGGAGAAAGCTCCCACCCAACACGCCGATCCATCGTAGTACAGTCCACGGGCATACGCCCCGGGGATCTCAGCAAGCGACGTCGCCTCGTACCTGGGATTGATCCGAAGGGCGCGGATCGTGGTTCCCGCAAGCGCGTTCCGTAGTTTCAAACGCTTGTTTGTGTCCACATAGTCACTAGCCGACAGCTTCTGTTCGGCGAGTATGTGAGTAAAGTTGGTGAAAAGCAGCAAACAAAACGTACCCACCGGCGGTGTAAGTGCAAACCGGTCCCATTGCAACGTCCCATGGTTGAGAACGTCGATGTTGCGGTCACATGTTGTGGTGGTCTGGTAACCGATGTCAAATTCGTTGAATTCGCCGCTTTGAACAAGCGCCAGAACGCCCATCTCAAACGTGGACTCGTTGCCTACAGCCGAAGAAGCGGCCACTCCCGGGAGCGGGGACGCTTCGAGAACGATCTGGTCTTCAATGCTGAAGGGGGGCGTGGGTACGGGGGCCGGTTGGAGGGGGTCCTTCGAACAACCCAGCCACAGCAGATTGGCCACAACGACACAGGTGAATACCACGCAACCCAGTGAAACAAGCAACGATCGCCCGAGTGAACGGTTCATATCGGCACCCCCGAACAGTTAAAAAACGGCTCAACTGCCTTGATTTCACGACTTTTGGATCTTTTTTAGTCTAGACCATCGCGGCGCCGTTATCAAAGCAAAAGGATGCGCCTTGACGGGCCCCCCGGCCGACGTTATCTTCAATATCATGATGATTTTACGGCAGAAACAGACACGGACCCGATGGTTGAACCTTACGGCCATCCTGCTGGTATTGTATGTCTGCCAGATCTTTCCGCACGAGCATTGCGAAACCGGGCACACTGAAAGTTCTTCCGAACACCACGACCTGCCGGTCGCACACGCGCATCACCCCCACTCTCAGGATAGTGAGACCCAGGACGTGGCCAGCCAGCCCGGCCCGGAGCATCATCACGATCTAGCCCAGCACGTCGACTCGTTTTTCCTTCGGACAACGTCACATGGGCTGGTGTTCAAACCCGACTTCGCACTTGAAGTCGTACAACTTCGCCCGGACTCCGGGGAAAATTCGTTTCTCACAGGATGGAGCGAAAACAACGACCGGGCGCCACGATCCACACTGATTCTTCCAATCGATTCCCGCGGGCCTCCCCTCCACGGCTGATTTTCACTAGACGCCGTTTTTAATCGTATCTGACAAACAGAAAAAAAGGACAATGCTATGTCGCACCGAGCCCGACGGCCGGCCGTCGTTGCGTGGTTAACCGTGAGCGCTCTCCTGGTAGGGCTCTCGATATGTTTAACCACGGCGACGAACGCGGCCGAATTATCCATTCGATTTGACCAACTGGAAGCATACGCGTCTGCCGGGAGCCCGCGAGCGCGGATACTCGAACAGGAACTTGTAAAAGTGCAGGCGGCGCGGGACGACGCGCTGCAATGGTCCAATCCGGAGATCGCCTACGATCACGAAGAACTCGAACCGTTTCGCGAGCTGCAGCTGACCCTTCACAAAAGTTTTGAGAGACCCTTTGCGTTTTCGAAGGGCCGCGACGGCTGGGCCGACCGCGTCCACGCGGCCGAGCTGCGACTCGACCAGGATGTCACCGATCTTCTCTCGGATTTCAAGACGGGATACGTGCTCCTGCAGTTGCTCGACGCTTACCTCGACCAGATCACACAGCTGGAGGAAATCGTGACACGTGCCTCCGAAGTGGCCGAAGCGCAGCATGGCGAGGGAGAGTTGTCCGGAGTCGACAGGCACCTGATCCAACTCACCGTCCTGTCACTGGACGCGAGCCGCCGAAACGCGCTGAAAGAGCGAAAGGAAATCGCGGCCCGGTGGCAGGCTGAGATCGGGATCCCACGCGGCAGCACGGCGATTCTGGTGACACCAATCGCTTTCAAAACGGTAAACCTGGATTCACCGGAACATTACGTGACTCTTTTCGAAAGCCGTCCCGGTGTGCAGTCCCGAACGGTACTACACCAGGCCCTGGGTAAACAGGCGGAAGCGGCGAAACCCAGTTTTGTCCCCGGCTTTGACGTGTACGTGGGTTACAAACACATCGAACCGGTGCTCGACGGCTGGGTGGCCGGCGCCGCGCTTACACTGCCGCTGTTCGACCGCAAGGCCGGAGCGGCCAGGCAACTGGAAGCCGAACAGAGGATCGCGGAGAATCAACTGGCCCTCTACCGAAACCGTTCGGCAGAAGAGATCGCGGCGCTCGTTCACCTGATAGAGGACGCCCGGAAGGCCCTGTCGGCCATCGCGTTTCAACCTGAGGACAATCGAGAGATGATCAACAGCCTGTACTCCTCCTACAAGGAGGGCCGTTACACGCTGGAGACATTTCTCAACGCAATCCAGATCGAGGTGACCGGATCACGAGACTTTTACGACCAGGTATATACTTACTATCAGAACATTTTCCAACTGGAGGCGATCACGGGCACCGAGATCGTTTCATTCGCATCTGAGGAGAGTGAAGGACGATGAGAATCGTTTTAATCGTTCCAGTCCTGCTGCTTGTTTTTGTCGCCACCGCGTTTGCCGGTGGAGACCACGGTGACGGTGATACCCCCAGTGTGGCGGTCACGCAGTGGACGGATCATATGGAGCTGTTCATGGAGTACCCCGTGCTGGTGGCCGGCGAGCCGGGACGTTTTATCATTCATCTCACCGTGCTCAACGGTTTTCAGCCGGTCCGCGACGGGTCGGTCAAGCTCGTGTTTACCGGTCCTGGAGCTAAGACCCACGAAATTGAGGCGATGCAGATTCTGCGCGAGGGAATCTTTGCTCCGTCAGTTTCGCTTCCGGAACCAGGAGACTACAGATTTCAACTGTTCTATACGGACGATGGTGTTTACGAAACTTTTGAGGTCGCCGACTTCGTGGTATATCAGACGGCCGACGCCATCCCCGTCGAACCGGAAGAGGAACATGCCGAAGAGATCGGATTTCTGAAAGAGCAGCAATGGAAAGTACCGTTTGCAACGGCCGTGGCTGAGGTCCGCGAGGTCAAACGCACGGCGTGGGCGATCGGCGAAGTGTTACCCAGCCCCAGGGCGTATGCCGAGATCGTCGCACCCGTCGACGGCATACTCCAGATCGCGGGCGACGACAAACTCGCTCTCCCGGGGTCGGCGGTACAACGCGGCGACGTTCTCGCGATCCTCACTTCTCCCCTGCAGGGTGACGGCTGGGTCGACTCCCGCCTGTCGTACGAGCAGGCGAAGCGGAATTTCGAGCGCGCCGAGCGCCTCAAGGAACGAGATGCCATTTCCGATCGCGAGTACGAGGAAGCGAGAAACGAGTTCGAGGCAAGAAGGGCGGGGTTCGAAAACCTCGACGGCGAGGGAAGCGCCGCTCTCGCACTGAAAGCCCCGATCAGCGGCAAGATCATCGAGTGGACGGCCCGGCCCGGTCAGATGGTGAGGGCCGGCGACAAGCTGATGGCGGTGGCCGACCCATCGGTCGTGTGGCTGAAAGTTAATGTGTACGAAAAAGACTATCGCGCGCTCGACCAACCCGTCGGCGCCCACCTCAACGCGGACGCCCCCGACGGCGGCATCATCCTGGACCACGATGACATGCGCTTGTTAACAACCGGGGGGGCGCTGGATCCGAAAACCCGGACCATTCCGGTATTGCTGGAAGTTACCAACACCTCGGGGCGGCTGACTATCTATGAGACCACGCCGGTGGAGTTGTGTTCGAGCGACGGAAGTTCGGCGCTCACGGTGCCGGTGACCGCGATATACGAAGACGGTGGCCTCGACGTTGTGTTTGTGCAATCGGGCGGCGAATCGTTTGAAAAACGGTTGATCAGAAAAGGTCCGCGCCACGCCGGTTGGGTGAGCGTACTGCAAGGGCTGCGGCCGGGAGACCGGGTGGTCACACGCGGCGGTTATCACGTCAAACTGGCATCGACGTCATCGGATATCGGCCACGGACACGCGCATTGAATTATCGAAACATGGAATGAAAGGCTGAATGATGTTAGACAAGCTGATGCAGACCAGTCTGCAAAACAGACTGATCGTCCTGCTGATCGCGCTGGGAGTGTTTGTGGCCGGAGGCATCGTGACGTTCGACCTGCCGATTGATGTTTTTCCCGACCTCACCGCGCCCACCGTAACCGTAATGACCGAGGCCCACGGAATGGCGCCCGAGGAAGTCGAAAAACTGGTGACGTTCCCGATCGAGACGGTTGTTAACGGCGCGTCCGGAGTACGTCGCGTGCGATCAAACTCGATCCAGGGCATGTCCACGGTGTGGGTCGAATTCGACTGGGGCACCGACATCTATATCGCGCGACAGATCGTCAACGAGAAGCTCCAGATCGTGCGGAACACGCTGCCCGAGGGCGTGGACCAGCCAGTCCTGGCGCCGATTACGTCGATCATGGGCGAGATCATGCTGGTGGGACTGACGGCCGAAGTCACTTCACCGATGGATCTCCGCACCCTGGCCGACTTCACTATCTCCCGGCGTATCCAGTCGGTTCCCGGTGTATCCCAGGTGCGCGTTTATGGCGGCGAAAGCCGGCAGTACCAGGTGCACGTCGATCCGTATAAGGTCGCGGCGAGGGGACTGTCCCTGAACCAGGTCATCGAAGCCGTGGCCGAGTCAAACGTTAACGCCACCGGCGGCGTATATGTCGAATCCGGACAGGAATACCTGATACGCGGCCTCGGACGCGTCCACAACATAGACGAGATCGGACGCACCGTTGTTGACGTCCACGACCGTGTTCCCATCCTCATTAAGGATGTGGCCGAAGTAAAAATCGGTCCCGCGTTTAAACTCGGCGCCGCATCATTCAACACCGAAGACGGCGTGCTGCTCGTTATCTCGAAACAACCCGAGGCCAACACGCTGACGCTTACCAAAGACGTCCTTTTGTCGCTGGATCAATTAGGAGGTTCGCTGCCGGAAGACGTTGTGATGCACACCGATATTTTCCGGCAGGCGGACTTTATCGAAACGGCCGTGGACAACGTGGTTCGCGCGCTGGTCGAAGGCGCGATACTGGTCACGATCATTCTTTTTTTGTTTCTCGTCCACGTGAGAACCACTATTATCTCATTGCTGGCCATTCCCCTGTCGCTGGTTATTACTTTCCTCGTACTCAAGGCGCTCGGATTTTCGGTCAATACGATGACGCTCGGGGGTATGGCCATCGCCATCGGCGTTCTGGTGGATGACGCGATCATCTACGTGGAAAACGTTTATCGCAGGGTGCGGCAAAACGAAGAGTTACCAGCCCCTGAACAGCGGCCGTTCTCAAAAGTGATCGCGGAAGCGTCGAGTGAGATCCGCTCCCCCATCGTCATGGCAACCCTGATCATTATCGTCGTTTTTTTCCCCCTGTTCTTTCTGGGAGGGATCGAAGGGCGAATGCTCAAACCGCTGGGGTTCGCCTATGTGATTTCGATCGTTGCGTCACTGCTTGTGGCCGTGACGGTGACGCCCGCGCTGAGCTCGTTTCTACTCCGGAACGTTACTTCGCACTCCAGACGGGGCGACGGCTGGCTGGTGCGCAAACTGAAGGTGGTGTACGAGCCGGCTCTTCGCCGCGTATTGAAGCACAAGGCGATCGTCATAGGGACATCTGGAATTCTCGTCGTCGCCGCGCTCACGACACTTCCCTTTTTCGGGCGATCGTTTCTGCCCGAATTCAACGAAGGCACGTTTAACATCGCGTTTGCGACGTTACCGGGTACTTCCCTGAAAGAATCGGACGAACTGGGAACGATGATGGAGGAGATCCTCCTTTCGCACGAAGCCGTGACGTCGACGGCGCGGCGTACCGGCCGAACCGAGCTGGACGAGCACTCGCTCGGCTCTCACGCCCACGAAATCGAGGTCCAGCTCGACCTGTCACACATCACAAAAGCCGAATTGCTGGAGGAGCTCCGCGACAAAGTGGCTCTCGTCCAGGGGACCAACACCACCATCGGACAGCCGATCTCCCACCGGATCGACCACATGCTCTCCGGTACCCGGGCCGCCATCGCGGTCAAGCTGTTCGGCCCCGACCTGTACCAGCTGCGTAAATACGCGGGGCAGATTCGTACGGAGATGGAAGAAGTCGAGGGAATCGTCGACCTGTTCGTCGATCAGCAGACCGACGTACCGCAGGTACGCATCAAGGCGGACCGCAACCGTATGGCCATGTACGGGCTTCGCCCGGCGGACCTGGACGCGTTGATCGACGTCGCATTTCTTGGCGAAACGACATCACAGGTTTACGAAGGTGAAAACCGCCACGACCTCGTTGTCCGCTACGCCGCCCGGTATCGCGGCGATCTGGAGTCGATTCGCAAGACACTGATCGACACCCCCGCCGGCGGAGCGATTCCGCTGGAGCTTGTCGCTGACATTCGTGTCGATCGAGGCCCCAACTACATCAGCCGGGAGAACGTGCAGCGAAAGATCGTCATCCAGGCGAACGTTGCAGGAGGGGACCTTCGCGGCGCCGTCGACGGTATCCGGGAAAGAATTGAACAAAACGTTTCCCTGCCGCCCGGTTACTTCATCGAGTATGGCGGACAGTTTGAAAGCGAGGAACAAGCGACCCGGACGATGACGCTTCTCAGTATTATCTCGATCATCGCCATTCTGGTTCTCCTCTACCTCGAGTTCGGAAATTTCCGTCAGGCAATCCTGGTAATGGTCAATCTTCCGCTGGCGCTGATCGGTGGCATCGTGAGTATCCTTTTTACGGAGGGTATTATTTCGATCGCGTCACTGGTCGGTTTTATTACATTGTTCGGAATCGCCGTGCGCTGCGGGATTCTCATGGTTTCGCATTACAACTATTTGATCGAGAAAGAGAAGAAACCGTTACTGGAGGCGGTGATTCAGGGTTCGCTGGAGCGATTGAGCCCGATCCTGATGACGGCGATGACCACGGGGCTGGCACTGGTACCCCTGGCCCTGGCGGGCCACAAACCGGGGTCCGAGCTTCAGTCTCCGATGGCGATCGTGATTCTGGGTGGGCTCATCTCGGCGACCTTTCTGAACCTCGTCGTCGTACCCGCGCTGTATGTCAAGTGGGGAAGGAAACAACAGAGCGCCTGATTGTGTGATACAATGCAGTTTGAGCCCCCAAACCATAGAGAAAGGCCCGGAGCATGATCCGGAAATCACCAGCAGTGTTACTCGCCCTGCTACTTGTGTTTTGCGCGCAACCGGCGTCTCCCTATACCCATTCCTGGAGCTACGGTTACGGCGGTCCCAATTCGGATTACGCATTCGGCGTATCGGTGAACACGACCGGAGAGGTTGCTGTGACGGGTTATTTCTGGGACTCAATTGATCTGGGCGGGGGGCCCCTCAACAGCGTTGGATCTTCCGATATTTTTGTCGCTCGCTACAATGCCGCAGGCGGTCACGTGTGGAGCAAATCACTGGGACAGGCCGAAATAGACGGCGGGCAGTCGGTTGTGATTGACGAATCCGGCGCAGTGGTTCTGACCGGCTATTTCAGCGGAACTGTTGACTTTGGCGGCGGCCCACTGGTGTCCAACGGCAGCACTGACATATATCTGGTCAAGTACGGCCCCACCGGCGCCCACTTGTGGAGTGTTACGTACGGCAGCTCCCTGGGCGATGGGGGGATCGATGTTGCGTTCGGACCGGCGGGTGATCTGTTTTTAACCGGGTATCTGTCAGGCACTACGGACTTCGGCGGCGGGCCTGTCTCAGGCCCCGGTGGTGCGGACATATTTCTGGCCAGAATGGGCGGTGACGGAAGTCATATCTGGAGCGTGGCCCAAGGCGGGACTGGTACCGATACGGGCTGGAAGCTGGCTGTCGCCGATTCGGGAGTTGTATTGACGGGTTACTTCACGGGCACCGCAGATTTCGGCGGCGGGCCGCATACGAGCGCGGGGGGCGCCGACGTGTTTCTCGCCCGGTACAACTCGTCCGGAGCCCACATGTGGAGCAGTCGGTTCGGGGGTTCGCTGGATGATTTACCAGCCGGGGTGGGAGTAGACGCTTCTGGCCGGGTGGCGCTGACGGGCAGTTTTCAGGGCGCCGTGGACTTCGGCGGTGGTGACCTGACAAGCATCAACGGCGACGATATTTTTGTAGCACAATTCAACTCCGCCGGGACTCACGTGTGGAGCAATCGCTACGGAGGAATATCCAAGGACAAGGTCAACGACCTGGCAATCGACGGTATCGACAACATTGTGATCACCGGCGGATTTCCCAACACGATTGATTTCGGGGGCGGCACGCTTACCAAGACGGGTCTGTACGACGAAATATATGTGGCAAAATTTAATGCATCGGGTTCTCACGTGTGGAGCGCGAAGTTCGGAAGCGATCTGGACGACGGCGGGCGTGCGGTTGACACCGACGGAAACAACGGTATCGTCGTTACCGGCAAGCACGAGGAACCGGTTGATTTCGGCGGCGGGCCGATCGCGCATAACAGATTTTACGACGTGTTCATTGCCAGATTTTCATTGTCACCCACCGCACCACACGACGACGCTACGGGTTTCGCATCACAGTTTGTCCTGCACCAGAACTACCCAAACCCCTTCAATCCAGCTACCGCGATTCGATACGACGTACCGTCTACAGGCAGTTTTGTCACGCTGAGAATATACAATGTCTCCGGGCATTTGATCCGGACACTGGTTGATGCTTTTCAATCACCCGGCGAAAAATCCGTTTTCTGGAACGGGCGGGACAACAGCGGCATGGGAGCCGCTTCCGGCGTGTACTTTTACAGGCTGACCGCCGCGGGCATCGATATCAAGAAGAGAATGGTATTGCTGCGCTGAACAGCCGAATGGACAGAGAATCCGTGAGAAAGCATGTTTTTAGTAACAGTCTGACTTTTCTTATTCTCTGCGTCGTTCTTTCTTCTGCGTGCAATCGCTCCTCCGAGGAAGCGACTTCCGGGCAGAAAAGCAATTTTTCGGAAGAGAAAACTGATCCCAATCTTGGATTGGTTAAGCCTCGTTCTTTAAATGAAGAGATGCAGAGTTCATATCTTGATTATGCTATGAGCGTAATTATATCTCGTGCTTTGCCTGATCATCT
>CAYUDF010000014.1:0-14165 GCA_964443465.1 uncultured bacterium | reverse complement strand
GCGTAGAACAAAAAGTCCCACAGCTGCGTGTTGTACCCCTCCGAGACGGCGATCTCGTAACCGTCTGATATTTTCCGGAACGGTTTGCGGAACAAGTAAAAACAAAGTCCAACAACCGCAAACACACCCGCGCTCCACACGATTTCGCCCCACGTCGCCCACAAGATGCTGCCGGCGAGCATTTCCTGTATGTGGACGTGCCCACCCGGTGCGACACCCACCAGGAACAGCGCAGCCGCGGCGGACACGGCGTAAGAGACGCCGATCACCGCCTCCAGCGGAATCTGCGTGACCCGGCGCCGGACGATTGCAAAAAAAGCAGCGGCAATTATCGTCGAACCCATCGCCAGCACGTGGCCATAGATCGAATGCCCGTGGAAGTGAAATACCACGTGCGCGGCTATTGCGCCCACGGCGGCGATTTGCGCCAGCGCGATATCGATAAAGATGATCTCACGTTTGAGCACGTGAATACCGATATAACCCAGGATCGAAAGCATCACCAGGCAGGCGAGGAAAGGTAGTCCCTGAACGCTGATAAGTTCTAACATTGTTCATTCACTCCTTTCCATTAAACAACCTGTCGCCGAACGGAGCGGACGACAACAGCGACGAGAAAAAACAATCCAAGGGACAGAACAAGGCTGGGACCGTAAGGCAGGTTCCAGTTGTACGAAGCGATCAGTCCCGCCAGGCAGGCCACCAGCCCAATGGCCCACCCAAGGACCACAGCCTTGATCCATCCGGCTGAAAACATCCCGGCGATAGCGGCCGGTATCATGAGAAAGGAATACGCGAGCAGTACGCCGGCTATGGGAACAATCATCACGGTGATGATCCCCTGCGTGACGAAAAACAGAAAATCCCACCAGCGCTGGTTCTTTACACTGTGGGGATCCTCCGACAGTCCGATAAAGCGGTCCCGGTACCGGTAGTGGAACACGATCAGCGCCGCGTACACAGCGACCGTGATACCCACCAGCTTCCAGCTGACCCACAGCATCGATCCGGCGAGCGTTTTGGTCACGTGCGCGCCGCCGCCCGACAGTTTGTCACCAAGCAGCAGCGATACCACCAGCGCCATCGCGAACATGATGCCGATGACCGCCTCACGCGGAATCATGCGGTTCCTGGGTTTGACCACAGCAAGCAGCACCGACCCGATCAGAACCGTGGCCAGCGAAACGAGGTACGACCCACCGGTTGCATACTTCACGCCCAGGGCAACACCCACAAGGGCACCCAGGGCGGCCTGCTGGGCAAGCACGAGGTCACAAAAGATTATCGTGCGCCGGATAATGTGCAACCCCATGTACGTGTGTAATACGAGCACAACGGAAATCAGTGAGAGCTGCACTGCAAAAAATTCAAAAACACCGTTCATTTGGATCCCTTACCCGAATGGTGAGAATCGCTGTGGTGCGAATCGTCGCCGTGGTGTTTCCGCTTGTTGTGAATACGGTCGGTTTCGATAAGCCCCGTGTCCGAAGCGGCGGTCAGGATGCCGTCGACCCAGTGATCAATCAGCTGGAAATAGTTGTTTACACCCGGATAACCACCGACGTATAGCGGCACAATCACCGGTTCGGCGCCGACCCGGCCGGCAACCGTACGGACCTTCTGTTCGTCGAAATAGTTCGCCGCCAGTAGAATCTTGATCTCCCGCGCTCGCATCAGTTCGACGAGGTTGGTGACGTGCTGCGGAGAAGGCGGAATCCCGGGTTTCGGTTCGATCGTTCCCGCTTCCTCCAGGCCGAACAGCTGCACAAAATACACCCAGTTCTTGTGGTACGTGACGATCGCCGTGCCCCGAAGCTCCACCATGTCACCCAGCCAACCACCGAGGTAGTCAACCAGCGGTTTTCCGCGGAATTCCTTTTCCCGCAGAAACGAAAACAGCGTTCCTTTTTCTGATAGCTTGCAGAGTGTCTCGCCCCCTATAAATTCGACGAGCTGGTCGCCGAACAGGCTCCTGTCGATTGTATCGAGGAGCAGGTCGAGATTCGCGTTGTAATAGTCCCTGCTCTCGGGGTCGTTTTTGATCAGTCCGATCGCGATGTTACGTGCGGCCACTTTCATGTTGATCGGGCTACAGTTGACGTGCGGGTTGCCGTAGATATGGACCCCACCTTCGGATCGCGACATCACCTTTGGTTTCTCCAGCAGGTTCATGCCCTGGGCCGCAGCGACATATCCCAGCTCGCCGCTTCGAACGCGCGTATTGCCCGATTTGTCCACCACCGTGGGCAACCACAGCTCGAGGTCCAGTCCGGTTGAAATCAGGAGGTCCGCGTTGCGCACCAGGGTGACAAACGACGGCTTGGGTCGAATGAAGTGCGCGTCCTGGTCGCCATGAACGATGGCTTCAACGGTAACGCGGTCTCCTCCGATGTACTCGGCGAAAAACTTGTAGTCGGGCAGCGTTGTTACGACCTTGAGTGTGGCGTCGGCGTGTACCAGACGGCCCGGCCCCACAACCACAACAAAAGCCAGTATCACTATCAATAGTTTTCTCATGACCACTTCTCCTTATACGTCTAATAACGCGCGTGTTTGTGCGGACCGGCTGCAAATACCATCTGGAATGTAACGAAGTGGACATCCGGCCCCGTCCCGGTACCCTCCTCATAGGAATATCCACCCCTGAATTTCACAAAGGGGCTCTGCCACCATGTAAACCACGCGCCAACCAGTTGCCGGTACGCGTCGCTCTCGGTAACAGCCTGGGGGGCCAGCGACATCTCGGGAGTCATCGCCGCGTATTCTTTTGTATCGGGAGCGAAGTAGTCGTATCGTGCGCCGACTTCGATCGTGCGCGATAGTTTTGTGTACAGCTGTGAGTAGATTCCCCACGCTTCGATCTGATCGGCTCCTGAACCGTCGGGGGCGTAAATACCCTTGTCGAGATAGTACCCCTCCGTCCTCCATTCAATGTTCCGGTAACGCATTCGATCGGTCGGCTCCCACATCACCACAAATTCGGCGCCGTAAACGGCAGAGGACCGGGTTTCTTCAAAATTTGTGACGGTGCCCGCCGTATCGACGGTGCTCCAGGAGTTGTTCCACCCGGCGAGCCCGGTTACGCCGAGTTGCACGTACGTGCTGGGTGAAGCGTCGAAGTACGCGACGTAGCGCCCCAGGATACTGGGACGGTTATCCGAGTTCTGTCCGAACACCTGCGGGTTGCGCGCGTCGGTCACCTGTGCCCACAAGCCGTGGGTCACCGGTCCGGTGGACCCCGACCAGTCGAGAGACAAACCGATCTGGTTCAGCCCTCCCGGGCCAAATATTCCGCGCAGCGCCAGCGGAAAGTTGAACCAGTCGAGTGCGTGCATGTGCCATCGGTTGATGATGCCGAATTGCTGGCGAAATTTTCCCAGGGTCAGGTTCATATCCCACAGGACGCCGTAGCGCGTGAAATAGGCTTCCCCCAACTCCGCTTCCACCACGCTGATCGGTATGGCCACTTTAAAATGTGAATACGGATCCAGGTAGGCTTCGAAATGGAGTCCCAGCGTGCGGAACTTAGTTTCCGTCGTTGGCAATTCGTCGTCGCCCGATTGATATCTGGCCAGCATATCCCCCGTCACGCTGATCTCGGGATTGAGGGCCTGCAGCCCCAGGTTGCCCGACTTGAATGTTGTTTCTTCAGCGCTGTCCTCAACCCTCTTTTCCTTTTTCGATTCGGCCTCGGCGGCCCGGCGGAGCGCCTCCAGTTCGTCGTCGGGGTCAACTTTTTCCGACGACCCGGATTTTAATGTGTCGCTCTTCGCTTCGGTCTGTGCATCAACAGGCACCACAAAAATCAGCGCGACCAACAAACCAACGCAGAGTAACAACGTTATCACACGCATATCGAACTCCTCTTCGCAATAAATATCAAAACAGTGGTAGACCGTTCGATCGTGCCGAACGACCTGAGATACAAACTATGAGGGCGAATAGTTAATTCGGCCCGCCACCGGGGGGAGCACGAGGAACGGACGTGAGCCGGTCGAGGGATGTGACAGAAAGAGGAGCCCGGCAGATCGCAAATCTCGATTCGCCGTCTCTGGAAGGCGGCCCCGGCGGTACAGCGGGTCGTTCGGCCATGGTCTTGGCCAGAAACAGGCAAACGGGACAAAGCCCGCTCACCCGCGCTTCCGGGTCATTATTCTGCGAAATATCAGACTGGTACTGTGGGATAAATCCAGGAGTGTCACCCTGTGGGCAGTGAAGGAGGCTGGCACCCATGTCGCTTTCGCATGCTACCGCGGGGTGCTTGTGGAGCGCGTGGACAGAAGCAGAAAGGAAAACAAACCACAACGCGATCCCAAGAGAGAAAGCCTTAAAATATTTGTTAGATCGATTTTTCATGTCCAATAAACAGTCTAACACCGTCGGAACCAATTGTCAAATTGTCGCCATGCCCCCGTCGCGAACACCGCGAATCAGTCGTATTCCAGACGCGTTTTTTCGTCCGTAATGACGGCCTTGATCGTCTCCTGCCATTCCGGGCTGTCCCACGTACCCAGTTCCTCGTGCGCCTTGCAGTAGTTTTCGGGAATGGGGTGTGTGCCGACAACCACGTCCATGTCATATTTTGTCTTCACAAAGTCCTTGAAATGATCGATATGGGGGCACGGCGGATACCCCACCACGAACCCGGTCGCCAGGTGGACAGCTTCGGCGCCGTTGTTTTTCAATTCCGCCGGAGCGTATTCTATGTTTCCACCCGGACATCCTCCGCAACTGGTAAATCCGACAACTTCCACTTCTTCACCCTTGTACATTTCAAACGCCCCTTCCCGATCCCTCACCGCCCGAAAACACTTACCACCCGCACAGGACCGGTATCGATCGCATATGATGATTCCAATTTTCTTTGTTTTCGACATTCGACCTTCCTCAATAAGCGTGGGTTCCCATTACGACTTCTATACCGAATTTATTCTCGAGAAGGACCTTGAGGTTGTCAAAATCGATCGGGCAATCCGCTGTCTCCATCGCCAGTTTCATACAGGTTCCAAAGTGTATTGTATCGATTTTTCTGTCGAGATTCTTGAGTACCTCGCCCAACAGCTTGACTTTCGGCACAACGAGACCGGGACAATCGCCACAGTCCGTCATGGCCACCAGTTCGATATCGTCGTGTTGAGCAAATGCGCCGTTTTTTTCAACTATTCCTTTGTAACACTTCGCACACGCGATACACGAGTAATCCTTCACTCGCTTGCAGTAAAGTATCGCAATTTTTGCCATGGTGTTGTCTCCTCTATTCGAGCTTCATCTTTGTATACTCTGCCTGGACTGCCGCAGTGCCTTTTCCAGTGCCTGCTCGAGGTCGGCCTGGAGATCTTCGACATCCTCACACCCCACGGATATGCGTACCAGGTCGTCCTGAATACCGGCATCCGCACGCTCCTGCCGGGAAACACCCGCGTGGGTCATGGACGCGGGGTGTTCAATCAGCGACTCAACACCACCCAGCGAGACGGCCAGCGTGAACAATTCTACGTTGTTCATCAGTGTTCGCCCGGCGTCCAGACCGCCGTCTACGCCGAAACAAATCATCGAACCAAACGCGTCCATCTGTTTCAGGGCGATGTCGTGCTGTGGGTGGTCTTCCAGTCCCGGGTATCGCACCCACGTCACGCCGGGATGCTTCAGGAGGAAGTCGGCGAGCTTTCCGGCGTTCTGGACACTTCTTTCGACCCTGATCGGCAGGGTCCGCACGCCCCTGAGAACGAGCCACGCCTGGTGCGGGTCCATCGTTCCGCCGAAAAAATTCAAAACAGGACGAATCTTTTTGTGGAGGGACTCGTCTCTGGTCACAATCATACCGCCGACGACGTCGCTGTGTCCATTGATGAACTTGGTCATACTGTGGACCACGACGTCGGCCCCGTGTTCGAAGGGGCGCTGCAGGTACGGACTGGCGAACGTATTGTCCACCACCAGCAAAGTCTTGTGCCGGTGCGCGATTTCGGCGGCGCCACGGATGTCGGTGATCGTCATCGTAGGATTCGCCGGAGTTTCGACATAAACGAGACGGGTGTCCGGTGTCATCGCTTTTTCGATGTTTTCCAGGTTGGACGTATCGGTAAACGTTGCTTTCACGCCAAAACGTGTGAACTCCTGTTCCAGTACCAGCCGGGTGGGGCCATAAACCGAGTCCGTGCTGACCACGTGGGCGCCCTTCTCGAGGAGCGCCAGGTACACGGTGGTAATAGCCGCCATGCCTGTGGAGGCGGCCATGCCGCCGAATCCCCCCTCGAGCGCGGCGATGTTGTCCTCCAGGGCGGCGGTAGTCGGATTTCCCATGCGAGTATAGATGTATCCTGGACTCTCTCCGGAAAAACGTGCCGCGCCTTCCTCGGCGCTCGGAAACGAAAACGTCGAACTCTGATAAATGGGGACGGAGACTTCGCCAAACACAGATTTGCCCGCGTTACCGGCGTGAATTGCCATCGTTGATCGTTTCATCTGTTTGTCTTTCCGTTTTATCACCGTCGCACTCCTTACTATTATAATGGTGGTCGCGCTGACGCCGCGTGATACCGCTATCCGGCGAAAATATCCCGCCCCGTCATTTCGGGCGCCGCTTTCAGATTGAACAAGCTGAGAAATGTGGGCGCCATATCCAGGAGACCTGGATTATCCTTTTTGATTTTTCGATTACACAGGAGTATTCCGGGGACTTCGTCGGCGGCCATACAGTGATCCCCGCTCCATTTGTTGATATTATCTGAAAATACGCTGTCGAATATTTTACCCAAAGCCGACTCGTTGGAACCGCGATACCCCCGCGAATATCCCAGTATAATGTCGGGTCCGTCGGCTGCGTATGGACCCGTGTACACTTCGTCGGCGCGATAAGCGTGTTTGATTGGCCGTATTCCAGTGACCGGATCCACAATCGATTCCAGTTCCACCACCAGTTGTTCCAGCAGCTCCGTTTTCTCAGCGCCGCTGTTTACAACACCCTTGGTCTCCCGGCCCCTGGTATTGATGTAGAGTCCGTTTAGTCCCAACGCGTACGCCTTGCTCACACGCCAGTTGACGCCACCGAGAAACGTGACGTCTTCCCGGTTTACGCCCCGCATCAGATGCAGATAACCGTTTTCCTGCAGCCAGGTGTTGACATGAAACGACCGATGATAGGGCGCAAATCCGTGGTCGGACACGACGAATAACGCAGTGTGATCGTCTATGGCCTCCAACGCCTGTTCCACAACGGTGTCCATGGCAATATACATGTCTCGGATACGGTCCCAGTACGCGCCTTCGGTCTCGGCATGCATAGGAGAATCCTTGTCCATATTCCGCCAGAACATATGACAGTTCTGATCGAGGCTGTTGAAATAGAAAAACAGAAAACCGCTGTCGAGTGAACGAAAACGGTCCAGTTCGTATCGGTACTGCCCCATCCGTTCTTCCAGTACCAGATCCGCCTGGGAGATATAATCACCGTCGCTAAAGATTCCCTCGTCGAGAGCTTTTGTGTCGTCGGGAAGCCCCTGCGTGTAAAAAGGTCCGACATTCTCCACGATTTCGCGGGCGTATTCCGGCGGCGTACTGATCGGCATCCCCGGATTGGACGGATCGATCTGCACGGGGCTTACGTAGAGGCGAAAGGCCGGCTGGACCTCCATCAGGTAAAATCGGCAAATCCCCGTCACCGATTTCAGATGAGGAATCAAATTGAAATCCAGCTTGACCCAGTCACTCCACTCCCCTTCCTGCAGCAAAAAGCTGCAATCACCGACGTTGAATAAAGCGGTTCGATTTTCGGTGTCGACGACCGTTTCGAACCCAGCCATCGAGTCGGGATCGCCCTCCCGGAACAGGTTCGGCGGCCCAGGGATATCCGCTGTGAAACGGTTGTGTTGCAGCGAAACCTGAACGATTCGCCCGCCGCCGACATCGGTGTTTTCGGGCGGGTGGGTCGTGTAATATCCAAAGATCCCATACGTACCCAGGATATCGGGCGTGCCCATACCCGAAATACTGCGAACCCGGCAATCGACGGGTGGAAAATTGGAGGGCATCTTAAACACGGTTGTGTCGATGCCGGCGTCAGCCAGGTATTCCCAGAACGCGCGCCCCCGTCGCAGGAGCGCGATTTCCCCGCCGGACCGCGGAAATTTCCAGTCGCCAAATCTCATGAACTTTTCAGGAGAACTTGCTTTTGACAGCGACAGCATCGGCATGAGGGTATCCGGATCGCGATGGATGAAATCGAAGATGCTGTGGCCACCCGAATCCTGACCGGTGATAAAATTTGACCAGGCCACCGGCGATTGCGGGGGGATCGACGTCTCACAGACCTTGAAATCACCCATCTCTACAAGCCTGGAGAAATTGGGCAAAATACCCTCGTCCAGATATTTACGCAACAGCAGCGGGTCCATTCCGTCCAGCCCGAGACAGAGCACCTTTTTCGTGGCGCCGGAACCAATCGACGCCAGCGCGCGCAACGGCGAAAACAACCGGTTTGCCGCTGTATAGCAACCGGACGCGGCCAGCGCGGTTAATCCCGCCAGTCTTACAAAAGTTCTGCGCTTCACGCTCCCCCCCCGGCGTCCGTTTCGCCCTGCCCGTCACCCTTTTTATCCAACACCGGGCTCTCCAGAAATTTACCTTCCGCTGTCGCCTTGATCACGCCGTTCTGTGTGATTTCAGCTTTGGTGTAATACAGAGGCCGATAGTACCGGTCGATCCAGGCCCGCACTGTTGCGGAACTGCCGACATCAAGAGGTTGATGGAAACGCACTTTCAACTCCGCGGTAATCGCCACGTAACCGTGGGCGAATATGCAGTTGGTCATCGCCCCGTCCAGGAGGGACGAGATGACTCCTCCGTGGACAAAATCGGTGTACCCTTCAAACACCTTGTCGCAGGCAAATGTGGCTTCTACGCCGCCATCCGGCGACAACCCGAAATCGAGACCGAGTCCGCGTTGGTTTGAAGGACTGCACACCACGCAGTTGCCGTGAGTCCGCTGCCGGATCGCGGCCATATCAGTCGACGCCGGATTAATGGTCACAGATATTCTCTCCGGTCTGCAGAGTTCCGTCGAGATAGGCAGACACGATTTGTTCCGGGTTTACGGAGGGTGCACCGATTACAACGGTAATTCCGTTTTCGATAAAAATATTCTGCGCCCTCTGTCCCATTCCGCCGGCGATGATTACCTTCGCCCCTTTCTCAGCCAGCCACCGCGGCAACAGGCCGGGTTCGTGGGGCGGCGGCTCAATCAACTCCTGGCCAATGATCGTCTTGTGATTCGGGTCGACATCAACGAGGGCAAAGTGTTCACAGTGGCCGAAGTGCATTGCCAGTTTTCCACTGGCTACCGGGATAGCGATTCGCATAAAATAATCCTCCGTTTTGAGATTACGACGTCAGGGTCAACTGAATATTTTCCCAGGTCTCCCTGATGGCTTCAGACGACGGTGACGAATTGTGTTCTACGACGGACGTAGCCGCCAGTTGAGCTGCTGTTACTTCCGGATCGTACGGAATTTTTCCGACAAACGTCAGACCCTCGTCCCGGCAGTATTCCAGGATCTCGTCACTGACGGTCTCGTTGATGTCGTACTTGTTAACACACACAAGCACGGGGATGTGAAAATGCCCGGCCAGGCCGACGACCCGTTTCAGGTCGTGCAGGCCGGACACGGTCGGTTCGGTCACAACCACCGCGACGTCCGCGCCAGTCAGAGACGCAATCACCGGACAACCGATACCCGGCGGCCCATCGACCAGTAGCAGGTCGAGGTTTCGCTTCTCTGCAAGGGCTTTTGCCTCGTTACGAACGACCGTGACCAGTTTGCCCGAGTTTTCCGCTGCGATACCCAGGCGGGCGTGAATCAGAGGCCCGTGCCGGGTTTCAGAAACAAACCACTCACCGGAAACAACTTCGGGAAAATCGATGGCGTTTTCGGGACAGAATTGCACACAGACACCGCACCCTTCGCAGGCAAGTGGGTCTACGGAGTAGACACAGCTGCCGTTTGGACGGTCTTCCACTTCGATAGCGGAAAATTCACAAAGGGCGGCACAGGTTCCGCAACCCAAACAGTCGTCCGGCCTAATAAACGCCTGCTTGCCACTTCGAAACTCCTCCTGCCGCTGGATTTCCGGCTCCAGAATGAGGTGCAGGTCCGCGGCGTCTACGTCGCAGTCAACCAGCACCGAATCTTTTGCCAGAGCGGCGAATGAAGCAACGATACTGGTCTTGCCCGTACCGCCCTTGCCACTGCACACAACGATCTCTTTCACGTGACACCTCCTCCGCACCGCGTGCAGATGTCGAGATACAACTGGTGGAACAGCTCGTAGACTTCCGGCACAGCGTCGATCGCCAGGATTCCTTTTGAGTACGCTTCGGCAATAGCCCTGTTGTCTGGAATCTCCAGCAATACAGGGATGTCTTCTTCCTGGCAGTACCGGTTTACCCGGTCGTCGCCCACCCCCGCGCGATTGATGATCACTCCGAACGGGTAATCGAGCTTTCTCACCGTTTCCACAGCCAGTTTCAGGTCGTTAAGACCAAACGGTGTCGGCTCGGTCACCAGGACTACATAATCGCTGTCCCGTATCGTGGCGATCACCGGACACGACGTTCCCGGCGGCGCGTCATAAATCGCCAGTCCCGCATCGTCTTGTGTCGATTTTATTGCGTCAATCAGGGGGACCACCATGGCTTCACCGATACGTAAGTGCCCGTTGGTGAACTTGAACCCATTGGTGGTCCCCTCTTCCAGTATTCCGATTTCCCTCGGCTGCTGACCGATCGCCTTCTCCGGACAAATCAACCAGCACCCGCCACAGCTGTGGCAAAGTTCCGAAAAGACGAGAACCCGGCCATCGATGCAGGCGAGAGCATTGAACTCACACATCTCGGCGCACTTGCCGTGACCGCTGCAAAGATTTTCGTCAACCAGCGGCACCGGAACCGTAATCATTTCTCGTCGCGTGATAGAAGGCTCGACGAACAGATGACAATTGGGCTCTTCCGCATCGCAGTCGAGCAAATGAACCTGTTCGCCGTCCCGGGCGGCAACCGTGGCGAGGTTTGTCGCCACGGTGGTTTTTCCGGTCCCGCCTTTACCGCTGGCAATAACGATTCGCACTTAATTACCCCTCACGACTCATGGGTGAACCGCACTCCGGACATTTCATATCGAGGCATGCAACACCCCGCTCGTGTGTGACTCTTTTTCCACACGACCTACACACACACTCGCCGGTCGGTCCCAGACCGAATCGACCTCTGCCACGCCCACCTCGACCGCCACCCTGACCACGGCCTTGTCCGCCGCCACCTTGTCCGCCACCACCCTGGCCGCCACCACCCTGGCCGCCGCCGCCCTGGCCGCCGCCACCCTGGCCACCACCACCCTGGCCACCGCCACCCTGGCCACCGCCACCCTGGCCACCGCCACCCTGGCCACCGCCACCCTGGCCGCCGCCGGACCCCCGGGTCATAAATTTTCCGTTATCAAACATCATTCTCCCTTGCCACCTGATATGATGGACTTGAGTTCGCCGATACGTTCCCGGATGTCGGACAGTTCCGTCTGTAGCTGGTCCATCTGTTCCTGGAGCGCTTGCGTTGATTGTTGACTTCCAACTGGGTCGTTAACAGGTTCGTAAAACCGCGACTGCCTGCCACCGCCCCGGCCGGCCCCCCAGTTCTGCCCCTGGCGATTGGCCAGTCCACGTCCGCCCCCGGGACCACCCCGGAAGCCACCTCCGCGACCAACTGTTGGATTCATAGACCCGGGTACATCGCTGCCTGAACAATATCCGGCCGCTCTCCCGGTTTTGGGTCCCATTCCGTTGGGGCCTGTACGATTTCCTCCTGGCATTGTTAAACCTCCTCGGTTTAATTTTTTGCTCGCTGTAAAATTTTACGTTCCCGCGTTTCGGAACTTCACAGCGGTGATAGTATTACCAGTGCCCTTCGACGTCGGGATTTCCGGCGGCCGTGTACTCGCCCGCCTTCAGCTTGTCTACCGCCGCCTGCACCGTACCCTCGGCACCTACGTATATTTTGATTCCTGCTTCGTTGAGCACACGAAAAGCTTTGGGGCCACAATGTCCCGTCAACACCGCCTCCGCCTTCAACTTGGCGACCGACTGCGCCGCCTGGATACCGGCCCCCTGGCCCGCGTTGAGATTCTGGGTATTGTCGACGACCAGAAAATCCCCGGTATCGGTATCCACCAGGATGAAACAACTGGCCCGCCCGAAACGCGGATCCATTTCGCTGCTCATCTCTTTTCCCCTGGATGTCACTACCACTTTCATTTTGTTTCCTTTCTTTCAATTCGCCGGTTCATGCGTCTTCGTTGCCGGCAGCGCTTTGTTCCGCCACAACCCGGCATCAGAAATCGCGGATCGGATATCATTTCCTCGACGTACGCGTTCAACAGAACTTCTATGTCTCCCGACAGAAACGGCGTCACTTCGATACCGGCTACTTCCAGCATGTCGTACAGTGGCTGTGAAATCGCTCCGCACAACAGAACTTCCACGTGACTTGACGTCAGCCTGTTTACCCGGTCCGGTAACGTGATATTCTGCAGATCGATCCGGGCTCGGGAGGTCTCGTGGTCGTCGTCGATCGTCACCACCAGCAGAACTCCCGCGGTATCAAAAACGGGGGAAACCCGTCCTCTCGATATTGGAATTGCGATTCTCATTGCTATGACCTCACCCCCGATAGGGCAACATCTGTGCCCTCCGGAAATGACTCCGGTTAAAACGGCCTATCTGGTTATTTATTAATGTGTTATGGGGTTCTAGTTGGGCAAGAAAAGGGCAAAAAAAAGAGCCCTACAGTAGCGTATTGCTACTGTAGGGCGACTTTATAGTAGCATTTACGCTACTTTAAAAACATCACTGGTAGAGGCTTTTGATACGTCCCCAAGTCGTTGGAACGGCCGGCACGGGTCATAGTCCAGGCGGAAATCATAACCGCTGGAAGGGTATGTAACAGTGCCGAAACAGTCGACTACTTCGATCTGGCCGCTCGGACTCGCTGGATTCGCAACGACCCGAAAATCGCTACACGTAGCATTTATAGTATAAAATGTCGCATATCCCAGATAGGCCGGCGCATTCAAACATACCCCATACCCCAGGCTCACACCCGAAGCCGATGTACCGATCACTGTCGGAACGCTCCAGGTATCACCCAGATGTACAAAGGCATTATTCAGGACTTCCACCCTGAAACTTGACGCGACGGCGCCGGAATGGTTGGTATGGAAGAAATGAACCTGTACCACTTGTGCGAATGAAATGGCGGGAATAAGCACGACAAAGAGTAAAACTGTTAACAGTCGTCTCATAACAAACTCCCGTTTGTCTGACACCAATGCAGCGGAGTAATTGTCGAAAGACCGGACAGCGGTATGGCCGTTCCTGATATGAGTATAGCAGATATTGACTCAAAGGCCGATTTCGCGCACATTTGAGCGTGTATATGCTGCCCAAATTCGAAGATATTGTCGCCCGAACCGGCGTTTCGCCGCACGGGGCCGTGGAACTGGGACGTTCCCGCGAGGGGCGGCCGGTGCGCGGATACCGTTTCGGTCGTGGCTCGAGAAAAATAAGCCTCATTGCCGGTTGCCACGCCGACGAACCCGTTGGCCCCGAGCTGCTGGATCGTGTGGTGGCGTATCTCGGTACAGCGCCACCCGACGACGACGTGCTCCGTAATTACGAGTGGTGGATCGTCTCGCATATTAATCCCGACGGCGCCGAACGTAACCGCGCGTGGAGCGACGACGTTTCCGGCCAATATGATCTTCCCACCTATCTCAGGCATGTGGTGCGCGAATTACCCGGTGACGATATAGAGTTCGGATTCCCCCGTGGGGACAGCGACCACGGAGCGCGCCCGGAGAATCAGGCAGTGTACAGCTGGTGGCACACCGACCCGCGTCCGTTTGACCTCCACGTGTCACTCCACGGAATGGGGTTCGCCGGCGGTCCGTGGTATCTCATCGATCCCGACTGGCGGGACCGGTGCGATAGATTGAAGGATCGTTGCCGGTCGATGACAAAAACCCACGGATACGTTCTCCACGACATCCAGCGACACGGCGAAAAAGGATTCGAGCGCATCGAACGCGGTTTCTGCACGCGTCCCAACTCTGAAGCAATGG
>CAYUDF010000013.1:0-14216 GCA_964443465.1 uncultured bacterium | reverse complement strand
AACCTGCTTTTGAAATGGCGCAGGTTGAGGTTCCGACCGTGCTCGACTTCGACACCGGGAATCCGTTCTCGGTTCTCGTGCAGTACACGGATTGTCTCACACAGTGCAAAAAGGTCCTGGTCCTCATACGCCAGTCTCGGCACCGACGCGCGCACATTGTTCACACGCGGATTCGGCGGGATCTCCTGTCCGTCACGGAAGGCGCCAAACGCGTAGATGCCCAGTTCGCACAAACGGTGGCCGCCAAACAACAGTAACGCCGTGAATCCGATCCCCTTGAAGTCTTCGTCGGCAGCGTCGACGCCCTCGAAAAACCGGTCCATATCCAGATAAACGGCGTGCCCGCCAACGGGCTCCTTGATGGGGATGTTGTACGACATCAGTTTCGTGCCAAAGCGGCGCACCTGTTCGATGCGCGCGTCGAGATACTCATCCCGAACAACCGTTTTCAGTCCCTCGGCCAGCGCCTTGAGATCGCGCCCGGCGAGGCCGCCGTAGGTGGGGTGGCCTTCGGTGAGAATCTGGTGGTCGGTGAGCGCCTCACCAAAGTGCGGGTGCTGTTCCCAGAACAAACCACCCTGTTTCAGATAGACGGCGCCGCCGATGTTCACCAGACCGTCTTTTTTGAAGCTGATATGAAAACCGTCCACGTGTTCGAACATCTCGCGTACGATCGACGGAATCGACCGGTCGGCATACCCGGGTTCCTTGTGCTTGATAAACCACGCGTTCTCTGCAAACCGGCAGGCGTCAAAAAACAGGGGGACGCCGTGACGCCGTGTTAATTCGCGCGTCTTTTTTATGTTTTCCATCGACACGGGCTGTCCACCACCGGTGTTGTTGGTGATGGTGATGTACACAAGCGGTATTCGATCGGGTACGGTCGTCAGCAGTTTATCCAGGTTTTCCAGGTGGATGTTCCCCCGGAACGGGAACTCGACGTCATCTTCGAGGTGCTTGCGGCACGGGAGATTGAGCGCAACCATATGGTTGTCTTCGACATTACCCTCGGTGGTATCAAAATGAGAGTTGTTGGGCACGATAAACCAGGCGCCGTTTGCTTTTTGTGCGCTCGCCCGGATCCTCCGTCCGAGCTCTTCGCCCAGTTCGCCGGGCAGGGTTTCGTTTTCCGCCGCTTTCTGGCGGGCACCGAGCCGGTGGTTGAGTATACCGAAAAACGCGTGTTCCGCCGATCGTCCCTGATGGAACAGAAAAAGGTTCTCATGCAGCTTGTCCCGCTGCTCCCAGTCGGGTCCGAACGTCTCAATCAAACGGTCGCGAACCTCGAAGTAACCTTCGTTGGAACCGTATGCTTCGTCGCCAAGCAGCAGTTGCGCCCACTGCTCGGTGGTCATGGTTGTGGTCCCCGAATCGGACAGCAGGTCACAGCCAGGTATATAGTGTGCCGGGAACATGAAAACGTTCAGTCCGGCCCGTTCGAGCAACTCGCGCCGCACCTCAAACTGGTCCATCCGGCAGTTTCGAAACCGAACCATCCCGGTCCGATACGGCCGCGGCTTAAAATAACCCGAGGGTTCGGGCTTGTGATCGATCAATTCCTGGAACTGTTTTTCAAAAAAAGCTAAAACATCTGACATGATAGATATCTCGTTGGTTTGTGATGGATTTTTTGCCCCTCCGGGAGGAGGGGCGCTCCCGCTCATAATGAGATGGCAATACAATAGCGTAACCCACGCACTCATACAAGGTTAAACTACTCTTCGTAATCGTCCGGAACTCATTATGCCGGCAGAAAGTATAAGATAAATATCCGCTGGATAATGTCGTCCGCATGCAGTATCCTGTTCAACTTTGGAGAGTTAGCAATGAATCGATTTGTCAAAGATCTTGCCGGGGGACTGGTCATCATCGTGGCGGCGGGTGTGGTCGGTATTGTGGTCAATACCGTGCGCGGCGACTCGGTGCCGCTCATTCAGAAGATCAAACCGGTCTCGACGGCGCAGCATGGTGACCCGGCGGACCCTTCGTCTATTCCGGAAGAATCTATAACCGCCGAGCGGGTCAGAGATTTGATCGATATCGGTGAAGTCTTTATCATCGACGCCCGGCCGGCCTCCGATTATGACAACGGGCACATACCGACAGCGATGAATGTTCCCTACGATCGGCTGCCCGACTATATCGATGAACTGACTTCTCTTATCGACGTCAACGCCGAAGTTGTCTGCTACTGTACCGGCCCCAATTGCGACTTCAGTGACCAGGTTGCTACAGAATTGAAGTTTCTGGGGTACACGCGTGTGGTTGTATTCACGGGGGGCTGGGAACACTGGCAGACAGCCGGTTATGAGGTCGAACAAACGGAAGCGGACGAATAGTAAATGTCTATCCTTAAAAGAAAAGAAGTGCTGTTATTACTCCGGCTGGTCGTTGGTATTACGTTTGTGTATGCTTCGACGGACAAAATCCTGCGTCCCGACCAGTTTGCGATCGCCGTGCGATCCTACGACATTCTGCCGATCAGTATCACCAACCTGTTTGCCCTCGTGCTTGCGTGGGCCGAGTTCTGTACCGGTGTACTACTGATACTGGGTGTGTTTACCCGGCAGGCAGCGGGAGGGTTGCTGCTCATGCTGGTTATGTTTGTTGCCGCCCTAGCGGCCGTCGTTGCCCGCGGCATGGCGATCGACTGCGGCTGTTTTACGTCCGACGGCGGGTCTTCGGTGAATATCGTGCTGATCATCAAGGACATTCTGATGGCGGTCGCCTGCATTATCATCATGCGATTCGACCGGGGATGGATGTCGCTGGGCTCACGGTTTCAGCCGGCGACGAATTAATCCACGATTCCAGAAATACAAAAGGCCCGCGGCTGATGCCACGGGCCTTTTTTTGTACAGGCAGTGCCTTCCGGCCTGCTAGTTACTGATCCGCTTGTCCCAGTTGAGTACGATTTTATAAACGTCACGGCCGGTTTTGGCCTTGCCCAGCACGTCGAGAAACTCGGGCGTGGAGCAAAGACGCGCGATTCTCGCCAGTAAAGGCAGGTGGTGCTCAGGAGCGCCTTCCTTACCGACGAGGAAAAACACCGTTTTGACCTTGTCCTGCGGTGTCGGGCCGTATTTAATGGCGCGTTTCAGCAGAAACACACCAATGACCGGCTTGTCCAGTTCAGCGACAAACGCGTGTGGAATCGCCACACCACCGCCAACGCTGGTGGGTGACTGCCGCTCGCGTTTGAGCATCTTTTCGAGCAACGTCTCCGCCGATACTGTTTTATTGCGTTTGACGAGCAATTTGATAAAACGCTGAAACAAACGTTCTTTGTTCTGCACGCCCACATTGGTCAAACAAAGCGATGCGTCCAGGTGTGCGGCGAGATCCTCGGCGGGTCCCGTTGATTTCTTTTTCTTTTTCGGGCGGGATAACACACCCTTCTTGATGATTCCCCCCCCCGAACGCTCCTCCACGAACTCCCGAAGTTGTGTAAAATCTTCGGCTCCCATGCCGCTCCTCATCGCCACGGTCATAAACTCCGCGGCTTCCGGCGTCTCGCTGAGGAACCGGATCAGATCGGGATGCATTTGTTTGGCCGTTCCGAGCAGATACCCCTCGGAAACACCAAGCATCTCGGCGACTTGGACGATACGCGCTTTCGGGATTTTGTGCTGTCTCCCGGCCTCTATCTGGCTCAGAAACGCCGGAGACACCCCGAGTTGTCTTGCCATTTCCCTCAAGCTGATACCTTTTGCCTGCCGAAGGAGTCTGATTGTCGGCCCAAACGCAATACCTTGCATACTAGCCCCTTTCCTTGTGTCTCTGGTTCGCGGCTTATTACTAATCGTATAGTGAACGATTAATGGTTGATTGTCAAGCGATTTGTCGTGTCCCGGCCCTCATGACCAGAACACGACAACGTACGCACACCGCCCCTGAGCGGCGATAAAGCCACTTTCAGACGGTCGTGCAAAAGTGTAGATACCGGAGCAATCATTAAAACCGAGTCTCCCTGCCGACTCACGGTTTTTCGCTCCCGGCAAAACGGAGGTCAGGGATTCTGATTAATAGTCTGCTCTGTCGAAACAATACCTTAGTGTAAACAATTAACCCACCATTGTCCACACCCGAATTTCAGCCTGTTTTATTTGTCCTGCATCGCTATATGAGCGAATACTTTTGCATCGTCCAGCAGGTACGGGACTTTGGTGTACTCGTCAGGTGTATGTGCGCATTCGTCCATTGTACACCACACGGCACAGGAGAATCCCGCATCCCGGAAATATTTGGCCACCGTGCCCCCGCCGATACCAATCGACTTGGTTTTCTTGCGCCGCAACTCCTTGACAGCTCGCGATATAGCGAGTACAACCGGCGCTCCGGGGTCGGTCGGCGGAGCGGCCACTTCCATCTGCGGGTACTCCAGCTTGATTTTTACCTTAAATTTCTTCTCGGTCTCGCGTGCCATTTCGCGAACCGCCTTGATCACGTCTTTTAGTTTGTAATCAGGCATCACCCGGCAGTCAAAATAGATCACGTCTTCACCGGGGATGGTATTGACGTTGGGCACATTTGCTTCTTTCTTGGTCGGCTCAAACGTCGATATCGGCGGTGCAAACAGGTCGTTTCGCTTGCGAAACTTGTTGTACAAGGTATTAAGACGGGTTGTAAACCAGGCGGAAGCCTTGTGCGCGTTGATTCCCGTCTCCGGCACCGATCCGTGCGTCTGTTTTCCCAGCGTTCGGATCCGGATCCACAGAATACTTTTTTCGGCCACCTCGATCTCGATGCCCTTCGGGCTTCCGGAATCGGGTATCACCACCAGATCCTTTTTGTCGAACAGGTCCCGCCGCTCTTTCATGAGGTACTGCATGCCGTGACCACTGCCCGTCTCTTCGTCCGCCATCAGCACCAACCCGATCGGATGCTTCGGCTTGACCCCCGCCTCCAGGAAAGCCTTGACGGCAAGTAGTGACGCCACCATGCCACCCTGGTTGTCCTCCACGCCACGGCCGATGATTTTATCGCCGTTGACCCGCACCACGTAGGGGTCTCCTGTCCACAGTTTGAGGTCTCCCGGCGGTACAACGTCGGTGTGTGACATGATCCACAGCTTGGGGCCGGAGTTGTTCTCCCCGTCCAGAACCGCGATCAGATTCGGGCGGTATCCGCAGGACACCCTGTCGTCGGGGGAGTTGTACTGAGAAACACTGAATCCCAGTTTTTCGAGGTAACCTTTCAGGTAGACCGCCTTTTCCTGTTCCCCTTCGCCCCCGCTTTCGGGACCCAGCGCGGGCCGGCTGGTGAGCTCCGTCTGCAACGTGATCGCCTCGTCACGATACGTCCCGATCTTGTCCAGTACCTTCTGTAAATCCGGTTTTATCGTAGCCATTCTATTTTCCTCGCTATTTTTTGAAAGCCGCTTTGATGGGAATACGGATCAACATGTATCCCACAACCGCAAATATCAGCATTCCGATGTACGGATTTTGCGCGATGACGAATAACGGCGTTGGTTCGGCATCGGGTCCCGCCCCCATCATACGGGCGAGTACAACAAACGCCATGGTGACCGCCATCAGCGACTCACCGGCAATAAATCCCGACGCCATCAGAATACCCGTATTTTCCGCCCGCTGCTTCTGTTCGCCCGACGGGTTACGCTTGGCCAGCGTTTTGTCCATGATCAACCGGATGATACCACCGACGAACACAGGAGCTGTAGCAGTGAGCGGCAGATACATACCGACGGCGATCAGCATCGGCGACGGCGCGTTCATGATGATCAACGCGACTCCCAGGAGCATTCCGGTGATAATGAGCGGCCACGCCATCTCACCGCCGACGATACCCTGCGCCATCAGCGCCATCAGCCCCGCCTGCGGCGCGGGTAACGTGGCGCTTCCGATTACGTAAACGCGATCGAGCGCCTTGAGCGCAAACACCAGCACCAACGACGCGCAGATGACGCCGATGATCTCCGCTATCTGCATCCGCCTCGGCGTGCCACCCAGTATGTGTCCGACCTTGAGGTCCTGCATCATATCGCCGGCCACACCGGCCGCGCAGCATATGACGCCGGCGATCCCCAGTACCGCCATCACTCCCTTGGCGCCCGTCACTCCGAGCAACACCATCAGAACGGCGGATATCAACAACGTCGATAGCGTCAGCCCGCTGATCGGGTTGTTGGACGACCCGATCATACCCACCAGGTAGCCGGCAACGGCGGCAAACAGAAATCCGAGGATGAGCATGATGACGGTAAGCATCAGCGAACCGCCGATCGAACCACAGAAATGAAAATAAAGGAGGAACATCGGCACCGACAGCAGGCCGATAAAAATCAGGATCATTTTGAAGTCCAGGTCGATTTGTGTCCGCGTAATCGTACCCTTGCCTTCTTTCAGGGCGGTGAGGTCACGAAATGCCCGTGTGATACCGCCGAACAGCGATTTACGAAGGCGCCACAACGTGTAAAACGCCGAAACGATCATCGTACCCACCGCCAGAGGCCGGATCTGGTTGTACCACGTCGCCTGGGTCACGTCCGCCCACCCGATCTCGGCCGCGATTGCACCCGACTCGGGGTTGAGAAACATCGCCAGGGGAACCAGCACCCACCACCCCAGCGCCGCGCCGGCAAAAAGTATCGAAGCCACACGAAATCCGACGATGTATCCCACACCCATCAGCATCGGTGACGCATTGGGTGTTTCCAGCCAGATTCCGCCGTTGTAGATAAACTCCCGCTGCATCATTTCAATTTTGGACTCCCCGAACTTGATAAAACCGCCCAGTTTTTCGGCGACCAGGCGGACACCATACGCGTTCTTGAAGACCTCCCACACCGCGGCAAATGCCATTCCGCCCATCACGTAGGACGCGCCGGATTCGCCCCGCTGGCCCGATTTGATAATCTCGGACGCCGCGACACTTTCCGGAAATCCGAGTGAATCGTCTTCGACCAGTGTGCGCCGCAAAATAACGATGAGCAGAACACCCAGCACACCACCAATCATCATGATCGCGATGGTATCGACGACACGAAGATCGTCCCACACACCCGACAGAATAAACGCGGGTATGGTGAAGATCGCGCCGGCGACAAGCGCCTCACCAACGGAGGCGGTCGTTCGCGCGATGTTTTCCTCCAGAATGGTTCCCTTGAAGGGTCGTAGTGCCGCCATGGCTACGACGGCGGCCGGAAACGTCGCCGCCACGGTGAGCCCGACTTTCATGCCCAGGTAGGCATTGGCGGCGCCGAGTACGATCGCCATGATCACACCGAGGACCACCGCCCTGACGGTGAGCTCTTTCATGTCCGTTTCTTCGGGCACGTACGGTTTGAACGGTTGTTTGTCCATTAGACCCTGACCTTTTTTTGGGAAAACCGGTTCGCGGAGTCGAGCACCAGGTGAAAAGGCAATCGCGATATATGCTGCAAGCCGTTATGTCTTAACGATTTATTATCCAACGTCTGAAATCTGAGTCAAGCCGAAACCACCCTTTTTGACGTACTAAATTTGGGGGCTGTGTACGAGAAGCCCCCCGCAATATCCGGCCACCAGTACAAATGCCGTGGCCAGAGCCAGAAATACCCGATACAAGCCCTGTTCCCACACCTGTCCGCTGCGCCGTGCGCCTTCGCACATCGCGCAGGCGAGCACCACCATCACCGGCACGGCAATACCCATAATCCGGTGGATTGCAAAAGCGTCCTGCAAACCGGCGGCATACGACAAACCCGACGCCGCCGCAAATCCGGCGACGGCTGACGGGATCGACACCAGCGCGGCAACGGCCAGCATGAACCGGGCGGCGTCTGCGTAACCGGCGGTTTTTTTGGCGATAAATAGCAGTTCGGCAACCATCGCCGTCACCACCAGCGCCACGGGAAAATGGACCAGTACGTGGTGAAACCGACCCAGCGTCTCGATCACAACACTCACTTCGGAATACCCCCGAACAGATCGTCTTCCACCGCCGCGGGACGCGGCAACCGCGTCTTTCTCAGATGAAAACATTCCGGTCGCGACACATCCCGGTAATCGAATTTATCCATCATACTTTTCATAAAGTCGTATTGCGTCGCGTGGGCGCGAATCGCCTCGATTTTTTTGTCCATTGCCGCGTCGGGAATTTCTATTTTTGCGTTGATGTCTTCATCCTCGAGGGGCACCAGGTTCGCGCGGTCGTATAACGGCGCTTTGTGACGCGGAAGCCCGAAGCCCCAGATTTTGTACGGCGCGTCTGGGCCGGACGACACCTCTTCAAACGCCCGTTCCAGAAAATGGGCTACCGCGATGTGGTCGGTATGACCCGAAATCCCGAGGTGGTGAAACGTCATCAGCACGTGGGGCTTGTATTTGTTGATATCGCGGACGATCTGGTCCACGGCCCACTTTTCATCGACGCCGTTCACATAGCGATCGGGCGCGCCGAGCATCCGGTGTTCCGCCACACCAAGGGCGTCGCAGGCCGCCGCCATCTCGTCGGTGCGAATGCTTGACAACAACTCGCGCGGCGTCTCTTTGGAAATACCAATAGTGCCGGCTTCGCCACAGGTGAACATGAGGATAAACACCTCGACACCTTCCATGGCGTAACGGGCGATCGCGCCGCCGGGACCGTAAGATTCGTCGTCGGGATGGGCGAAGACGCACAACAGCTTCACTGTTGTACGCCTCCGCCGAAAACGTGGAGTAATTGATTCAAATAGATCACTTGCAGCCAGTCGATTTCTAGTGTCCGCCTGTCCCCCCGGCTCCCGAGCCACCGGCTCCGGAACCCACGATTTTAAGCTCGTCGAGGACGTTGGTTGCCCCGGAAAACTTGTCCAGGACAAACAGAATATACCGGGAATCCACATTGATCGTTCGCGTCAGACCCGGAATAAACTGGTAGTCGGCCGAAATGGATTCGTAGTTGCCATCAAACACCAGGCCAATCACCTCACCCCGCCCATTCAGTATCGGGCTGCCCGAGTTGCCGCCGGTGACGTCATCCGTCGAAAGAAAACACACCGGTACGTCACCCATCGCCGGGTCGGCGTAGTCGCCGAAATCGCCGGCCTTGTGCAGGTCGATCAGTTTCTGGGGTGTATTAAAAGGTTTCTCACCGGTGGTTTTGGCGATGGCGCCGCCCAGCGTGGTTTCCCAGTAGTACTGGATCGCGTCACCGGGGGAGTAACCCTTCACCTGGCCGGTGGAAAGCCGCATGGTAAAATTGGCGTCGGGGTACAGCAGGCCCCCGCGATACTTCGTGCGCAAGTCCATCAATTGCGGGCGCAGCTTCTGCAGCGCGCCGGCAAACGACTCGTTGCGGTCATCCAGTTTTTCGCGCTGGGTGTGCACCTTGGCGGCAAACTCGATAAACGGATCGTTCAACGCGTGGAGCTCTTTTACGGTCATATCGAACATCGCCATACGCGTTTCCTTGTTGGTGACTTTTGTGCCGCTGTACATCGTACCCAGCATCTCGTCGATTTCGGCCTCAGTAATCTCCGGGTTGATGCCGTCGATGCCACCGTGTGTCTGGTCGGCTTTTGCCAGTTTCAACAGGAAGTGTTTGAGAATTCGGCGGTCGGTCTGTTCGTCGTAGCCAAGATCGGCCAGCTCCAACCCTTTGCGCCGCCTCTGCTCGTCACGGTCCTGGTAGCCCGGATCGCGGTCGATATCCTTTTTCTCCCGCTCCTCCGCCCATTTGTAAATGGCCATCGAACTACGCATGGCCGTGGACACGTAACCCACCATTCCCAACAACCGGTTCTGCTCCCAGAATGTCGTGTAGTCTTCGTATTGCGCCTGGATATCTCCCAGCAGGTGTCCGTATTTCTTCTGTAGATCCTCATTGGCCGCCAGGTACCGCCGCAGATTCTCTTCCTCTTTCATCTTCTGAGCGAGCAGGTTGGATTTTTTGAGGCCGTCGAGCATACCGAGGGAGTTCTTGTAACTGTTATTGATACCCTTGTTGATATTTGCCAGCTTGATCTCGACGTCGCGGCCCCGCATCGACTCTTCTTCGACGATATCGAGGATATCACGCATCATCCGGATACCGGCCGGGTAGTAGTTGTTAACAGCGTGGTCGATCGAGTAGGACGTCCGGTACCGCTGTGTTCTTCCAGGATATCCCATCACCATGGTGAAATCGTCCTCGGCCAGTGGCGCCTTTGACATAGCGAGATACTTTTTCGGGTGATAAACAACGTTTTCCTCGGCGTATTCCGCGCTCTTGCCGTCCGGCGATACGTACGCGCGCAGGAACGAAAAATCGCCCGTATGCCGCGGCCACATCCAGTTGTCGATGTCACCGCCGTACTCGCCGATCGACAGCGGCGGGGCGTACACGATCCGTATATCCTTGATCTTGAAATAGGTGTACAGATAGTACTGACTGCCGCCGTAGACGTTTTTAACTTCTGTATAAGTGTCCCCGTCTTTTTCCGCCTTGGCGACGATCTCTTTCGAGACTTTTTCAATCGCCTTGTAACGCTCCTGGTCGGTCATGTCTTTTTTGACCGCCTTGAGCACCTTTTTGGTTACATCCTTAACGTCCAGCAGGACTTTCGCCTCGTATCCGGGCGCGGGAATCTCATCACCACGGGTGGCCGCGAGAAAACCTTCGTTGATATAGTCCGATTTGGTCGAACTGGTGCGCTGCAGCGCGCCGAACGCCACGTGATGGTTGGTCAGGATGAGGCCGTCGATCGATACGAATCCCCCTGTACCACCCCCGACCTGTACAATCGCATCGGAAATTGAAGCGTCTTTTCTGTCGTAAAGCTCTTTGGCGGACAACTCGAGCCCCCGGGTCTGCCAGGAATCGATCGGGCTGTTGTCCATCAGAAACGGGAGCCACATACCTTCATCTGCGATGCCGGCGGGCGCGTTGATCATTATCAGCGCAGTCGCACAGATCGCCACCAGAGCCAACACAGCCAGAATACGTCCCGGCCGTACGTTTCGTGGTAACGACATTTCTATCCTCCGTGGGTAGGTGAAAATTAAGAAATGATTACGAGTTAACGGACGTTAACCCGGTTATTCTAACGGACGGACCGGCAAAAATCCACCGGGGATTCGTGGCGATATTTGACTGCTGTATCCAGAAGCCGGATACGGCAGAATACCATACATTTGTTTGGAGTTCCGGCTGCGGTGAGACCCGGAATCGGCGGTTAAGCGTTGGGGTCGTACAACTTTGTTTCCGGAAACATCGCCGCCCACGCGAACCAGAACGAACGGTACCCGGTCACCCTCGGCAGTCTTTCGCCGGCCAGCGGACCTTCAACGGCGATCCCGTCAAATGTCCAGATCGAACCCGTCTCGTCGTCCTTGTACAGGGGAAGCCCCTTCGATTCCCTTCCCAGAAACGAAAACGTGAGTTTTTGTCCAGCGGCCACCGACTCAAAGGCAATCGTTGATCCCAGTTGATTGTCATTCCACACCACGATCGCCCTGCCGTTGAGTTTGTCGTTTTTTACATAGTCCGTTCCGGTGGTAATGTACGCCCTTCGTATCGTCGGCCCGATCACACCGTACACAACGGCCATCCAGTCGCCGATCCGATCGTCGTCGAACCCGTTGGGAAACCAAAGATCACCGATATTCCAGTATTCCCAGTAGGGGTTGTCGAAATAGTCATATCCTTCGATCGGCATAACGCCGGTATCGTCGCTGAGGAGGTATCCCTCGGGGTACAGGCGCTTGAACATGCCCCACGACATGGTAGCGAACGCCGGTTCAACCGTCATGCACTGCGGCTCACCCAGTCCGCCGGACAGCATCTGCACAAACATGTCGGGTGACCCCGACCCCGTTCGCGGCACCGTATCTCTGTCGTAAAACACGAGGTTGCCGTTAAACAGCAACCCGGAGACACCGAAGGAATTGCGGCGGGGTTTGTTGCACTCGTGGGGATGGACAAAGTGGATCCCGACATCCACCAGCGGGCAATAGGTCAGAAACGAGAACACGGGCCCTTCGTCTGTATCCCAGCACATATTCACGATTTCGTGAAAAACAAGGATTCGAACGGGAAACGCACGCACTGTGCCACCGATCTCGCAGGCAACCACCGTCTCATCATTGAGCATATAATTGACGGTGGAAACGGGCACAAACTTCGGGTTGTCGATCGACTTGATCTGGTCCGGCTGTCCACCGCCGGCGAGCCAGGGGTTGTTCTGCGAATCGATCACTTCACCCCACGGGCAGTTCACCCGGAACGTCGTCGGGGGATTGTCGGGGCGGTTGTCTGTTACGAAACCGTCGGGAAGGGTGTCGTCGGTATCGACAATTACGGGGGTGTCGATAATCTCTTCTTTGGTCTCGTTACACGCGACTCCCAGCACGGCAACGATCGCCAGCGCGGTAATCACCAGATGGTTCCATCCATATTTCATGCGTAGCTCCTTGTGGTCGGCCCGAGTGCCTCGGTTTTGATTCGTCGCACCCGCTACTGTATCCTTACGGCAGTTCCCGGCCGGGGTTGATTGCTGATGATGATCGTGGTAGTACTTGCAGGACCCGAAAGGAGATTCCGATGAAAAAACATATCCTGTTCATTACAATGCTGGCCGTGTTGCTCCTGCCCCAGGCGGGCGTCACGCGCGAATTGACGTTTGAGGACTTCTTTGGCACAGGTCGGCTGGCCGACCCCCAGTGGTCCCCCAACGGCAGCGAAATCGCTTTTGTAATAACCGAATACAGCCTCGAAACCAATAAAGGTGACAGCGACATCTACATTATAACCGCAAACGGCGGAGAGATGCGGCGCCTCACCAACAGCCTTGGGCGCGATTCCCAGCCCCGGTTTTCACCCGACGGCAAATGGCTCGCGTTTACGTCGTCGCGATCCGGGAAATCGCAGATCTGGCTCCTGCCGCTGGCCGGCGGCGAAGCAAAACAGTTTACCGACCTGTCAACCGGCGCGTCTTCGCCGCAGTGGACACCCGATGGAGCAAACATTGTGTTTGTGTCGCGCGTGTATCCCGAATGCGCCGACGACGACTGCAACGCCGAAAAGCTTGAAGCGGAAGAAAACAGCAAGGTAAAGGCGCGGGTACTCGATGAGTTGTTTTACGTGCACTGGGACAGCTGGCGCGACGACCGGCGGAGCCACGTGTTTGTCGCCCCGCTGGACAAAAGCGCCGCACCGGAGGATCTGACGCCCTACGAACACGAAGCGCCAACAATCGCGCTGGGCAGCGGGCACGACATCGCCGTGTCGCCCGACGGCTTGGAAATCTGCGTGGCCGTCAACACCGATAAAAACGCCGCGTGGAGCATCAACAACGATCTATTCGCCGTCCCGATAACGGGCGGTACGTGGAAACAGATCACGACCAACGAAGCCAACGACAACCACCCCATATATTCTCCCGACGGCAAGTACATCGCTTACCGGGCAATGACCCGGCCGGGTTTCGAAGCCGACCGGTACCGCCTGATGTTGTATGAACGCGGAGCGGACAAACACATCGACATCAGCTCAGAAATCGCCGACAAACTGGATCGATCCGTGGGATCCATCGAGTGGTCGCCGAACGGGAAGTATCTCTACGTGTTATGCGCCGACGACGGTTATAACTCCGTCTACCGCGTGGAAGCCAAAAACGGAAAAGCTAAAAAACTGACCGAAGAGATGTACACGTCGTCGTTGCGCGCCGGACCCAACGGAAAAAAACTGGCCTTTTTGCGCCAGAACGCTTCGATGCCGTACGAATTGTACGTATCCAAAAGTGACGGTGGAAACGCCGGCAATATCTCGCGCGTGAATGACGCGCGACTGAAGGACATCGAAATGAACCCGCTGGAGGCGTTTTATTTCCCGGGCGCCGATGACGACCCGGTTCAAGGCTGGCTGTTGAAGCCGCCCGGTTTTGTGCCCGGTCAGAAATATCCGATGGTATTTCTCGTTCACGGCGGTCCCCAGGGATCGTTCGGGGACATTTTTCATTACCGCTGGAACTACCAGATGTTCGCCGCACCCGGTTACGTTGTGGTGACGATCAACCCGCGCGGTTCGACCGGTTTCGGCCAGGAATTCACCGACCAGATCAGCGGTGACTGGGGCGGCAGGGTGTACGAAGACCTGATGAAGGGTCTCGACTACGTCCTGGAAAACAACGATTTCATCGACGGCGACCGGATCGCGGCGGCCGGCGCGTCGTACGGCGGTTACATGATGAACTGGTTTGCCTGCCACACCGACCGGTTCAACTGCCTGGTCAACCACGACGGCGTTTACAA
>CAYUDF010000012.1:0-14982 GCA_964443465.1 uncultured bacterium | reverse complement strand
CGTCTCTCCAGGTCCGGAAAACGGTCGCGGCGGGATTTGATCACCATCAGCGCCTCATCGTCGCGTTGCAGCTTTCCTTCCCACCGGTAAATGCTGCGGCAGGCGGGAATCACATTCACACACGCGGCCAGATGTTCCTCCACCAGTGTAGTGGCCATGGATTCCGCTTCCTCCGGGCCGGACGCCGTCACCAGAACCACCACAAAATCCGTAACACCGCTCATATTCTGAGTTCCTCCAGAAGATCGTTATCCGCCGGCGGAACCTTGAGCACACGTTTGTCGCCGTTATTTATGAATTCGACGGCCACATCCGGATCGTTTTTGCCGTCGCAGTACCGGCCCACCAGTGCGGCCGCAACCGGGAAGGTTTCCTCTCCGGGTTCCCCCAGCACAACCAGCACCGGGCCGGGATGATCGACAGCCCGCGCACTCCACCGGTCGTCGACGTAGTATTCCAGAAAGTTGTTTTCAATCTCATTGCGTCCGACGACGACCTTCAGATGGGGTCCCAGCCGAAAATGTCTCCCCACACCCAGCAGGTAGACGTCGTCCATCGACAACGGCTTGTCGTCGGTCTCGGCCAGTAGATCGCGCAGCTTGCGCGAATAGTTTTCGTCGGTGAGAAAACAGCACCCGCCAGCCGGTTGCATGAAGTCGGTAATTCCGAGGGTTCGTGCCAGTTCGATCTGCGGCCTTCTGCTGCGCCCGTTGAAGTTGAGCAGTTTCTCCCTGTCGATCAGTCCCGCGTTTTCGACTTCAGTGGGTTGGAGCAATCGGGCCGACAGGGGTCTCAGCAATTTACCCTTTAAACCCGTCTCTTTTTCCGTGAGTCCCAGAGTCGGTTTCATCTGTGACATCGGTCGCTGGCCGATCACTTCTCCCGTAAAGACGAAGTCGGCGCCGACATCCTCCATATATTTTTTTGCGCGTTGCAGCATGAAAATCCGGCAATCTACACACGGGTTCATGTTGGCGCCGTAACCGTGTTTCGGTTTCATCACCATCGGCAGGTACTCGTCGGAGATATCAACCAGTTCGACGGGGATGCCGAGGTTGGCCGCAACTTCCAGCGCGTGATTGCCCACCGGGCGGTCCTTGCGTCCGATGCGGCTGTTGTGACCCGTCACACAGAACCCGGTAAAAAAATGGAGGCACGTTACGTCCGCGCCGGCATCCTGGACCACTTTTGCCGCCAGCGCAGAATCCAGTCCACCCGACAACAATCCTATTCCGTGTGCTTTGCGGCTCAAAAAAACGGGCCCCCGGGAAAACCACGCGAGACTTGAGAAACACAATTTTACCGGAGCGAATATAAGCGATTGAGGGGGCGCATACAACCCAAATCGGGCGTAAGAGACGATTCTATCGGGAGTTCGGCGAGTCGAGAGGGCTGAACGCTTCGCCGAGGAAATCTGCGAGTATGTTGCAGCACACAACCGTGAGAAAAATCATCACACCGGGAAATATCGCGATCCACGGGCAGGTGGACAGGTAGCCCTGCGCGTTCTGGAGCATCGCACCCCAGCTGGGAGTGGGCGGTTGCACACCGAATCCCAGGAAGGACAACGCGCTTTCGATGATAATTGCCTGCGCCAGTCCCAGTGTGATTGCCACAAATACAGGCGCGGCCGTGTGGGGTAGCAGGTGCCTTGCGATTATTCGTCTATCCGAATATCCCAGGACCCGCGCCGCGTCCACGAATTCCAGTTCCCTGGTCGAGATCACCACGGCGCGCACCAGGCGCGCTACTTCCATCCACTGCGTCGTTCCAATCAACAGGCAGATGACCAGGATTCCGGGTGTGGTTGTGCTGGCGAGAAACAGGATCACAAAAAAGACCGGAATCGAAAGCATCAGGTCTACAAACCTCATCACAATCGTATCCACGACGCCCCCGTAGTAGCCGGCGACTCCGCCGGCAAACAAACCCAGTACCAACGCAACAAACATCGCCAGAAATCCGACGGCGAGTGACACCCGGCCACCGTGCATGACACGGACGAATATATCTCTGCCGAGGTCGTCTGTCCCGAACGGGTGATCCAGAGACGGAGGCAGATACTGGCTGGTCAGGTCAATCTGGTCCTTGTCGTACGGGCTGAGCAGAGGGGCCAGTACGGCCCCGGCTACGATCAGGCCGAGAATGATCAACGCTGCGTACGCCAGCGGATTGAGCCGCAGGTAGTTCAACAGGCCATTGGTCTCGCGCCGAGTACGGCGCGTGGTCGCCGGACTGAACGGTTCGCGAAGCGGGTGGACGGTGCGCACCTGGGCGGTACGCTTTTTTCCCCCGTCTTTACTTAGCGTATCTAATGCGGGGGTCGAGTATGCCATATATGGTGTCCGCCACCAGGTTGAGAAACGCTATCAGAATGGACGAAATAAATATAATTCCCATCAGACGGGTGTAGTCCTGCCTCAACAGACCGTCATAGAACAGGCGCCCCATACCGGGCCAGGCAAATATGGTTTCCGTAATGATCGAACCGGTAAACAGTGCGGGCAGGTTGAGCGCGATGACCGTCAGTACCGGGATCGCCGCGTTACGAACGGCGTGTTTGAATATAACGCTGCCCCGGGATGCGCCCTTGGCCCTCGCCACATCGATATAGTTCATCTGGAGTACTTCGCTCAGGCTGGCTCGCATGTACCGGCTCCAGCTCGCCACAAAAAGGAGAGACAGAACCAGAGATGGCATCAACAGGTGCCGGAGATGGTCGATTATTGAAAATGGCTCACCCAGGGAAAACATCCCCGCCGACGGCAACAATCGCCACTTGACCGTAAACAGCATCATCGACATCAATCCGAGCCAGAATACCGGAACCGATATACCCACCAGCGCAAGCAGTGTGATGATCGAATCGCATTTAGTGTAACGCTTCAGGGCGGCGACGATGCCGCCCGATATCCCGAACAGAAACGCCAGCAGAAACGCGCTGCCCATCAACTCGACCGTAGCGGGCAGACGTTGGTTGATCATCTCCGAAACGGGTTCGCCCGTTACGTACGAATAGCCAAAATCGCCATGCAGAATCACCCGTTTGAGCCACAGGAAATACTGGACGATCACCGGCTCGTCGATACCAAAATTAGCCCGAATCCGGGCGAGATCGTCCGGCTTCACCATCGGGTTCTGGGACAACATCGCCGTCGGGCCACCGGGTGTCGCTTGCATTAATGCGAAACACACGAGCGAGACGATAAAGACGAGCGGCACTATCTCGGCGAGTCTTTTGAAAAAATATCGGACCATTTCGACTAACCCGTTATCTGGTTGCTAGTTATATACTCACGCCCGCCGCGGGCGATCTTATCCGGAGCTATGGTTGCGAGTTTCGTGCCGGTTTTTCAACGACTTGCGGACTCGGTGGGAATAGGTTGGTCGAGCAGAAACCACAAACTCGCGTTCCATGTGTCAGCGGACTGCGTGGAATTGGGGCGGTAATTCATCAGTTTCTCGGTGCACGGATCCACCGAGGTGTACCAGAACAAGGGGATCACGGGCACTTCATCGACAAGGATTTCGGATACCCTCCGGTAGATATCGATTCGTTTGGCGATATCCACTTCCGTTGACCCCCGGGAGAGTAACCGGGTCAGTTCCTTGTGGTTGATTCGCGGGTTATTCTGGCCGCGCGGCGGAATGTTTTTCGAAGAATACAGGGCCTCTTTTGTGGCCGGTTCGGGAGAAGACAACCACGCGTACATGGCGATGTCGAATTTACCCCTCTTGAGGATTCCACCGTCTTCGTAGGTACCGTACAATACCGTTCCGTTGTAGTTGCGGATTTCAAGATCGATACCGACCTGGCGGTACTGTTCGCGCAGCACCAGTTCCGTTCTTTGACGGTTGAGTTGTCCGGCGCTGGCGGTAATCGTCAGTTTCAGTTTCTGGCCGTTCTTCTGGCGGAAACCGTCGCCGTTTTCGTCGGTCCAACCGGCCTTTCTCAGGAGTCTCCGCGCTTCGATCGGGTCGTACTTCACCAGCTCGGCGATATCCGGATCAAAGTATTTCGAAGCGTGAAATTCGTCCAGGGGAGCAACAGTGACCAGCCCGCCGTAGATTTGTTCGGCGATCTCGCGCTTGTTGGTCGCCAGGCTCAGCGCCTGTCTCACGCGCTTTTCGCTGAGAATGTGGTGCTCCATGTTCAGGTCGAGGTGTTCGTACATCAACATGGGGGTTTTGTATACAACAACTCCCGGCATACCTTCGAGCTGGCCGATGAAGTTAATATTGGCGTTGTCAAATATGTCGATTTCACCCGTTTTCAGCTGGATCAACAGCGTATTTTCATTGGGAATGAATTTGAATACAACGGCGTTGAGGTACGGGCCCTCTCCGTAATAGTCGTGGTTGGCAACGAGAACCAGGTGGGAGCCCGGCACCCATTCCTTGAACTTGAACGGGCCCGATCCCACAGGCGCGTGGTGAAACCTCGACGAGTGAAACCGTTTGCCGACGTCGGGCCGGAGTACGTGTTCGGGCAGAACGGATTCGTCAAAAAAAGTTTCGCTGACAAAATCCGGGTACTGCCGGAGGAGGTGGAACTTTACCGTTTTCTCATCGGGAGTTTCCACCGATTTAATGACATCCCACCCCTCTCGCGACTCCACGTTTACTTTGGGATTCATGATCACTTCGTACGTAAATTTGACGTCCCGACTGGTAACGGGGCGGCCATCGTGCCACGTCGCGTCTTCCCGGAGGTGGTAGGTGTAGGTCAGGTGATCCGCGCTGACCCCGCCATTGGCCACGGTCGGGATTTCTGTAATGAGGTCTGGGAACAGGTTCAGCTGGTCGTCGTATTTTACGAATTTTCCAAACAGCAGATTGCACACCATGTTGTTTGTTGCGGTGGCGTTGAGGATCTCGCTGAGCATTTCGGGTTCATGCTGGACACCGATGATCACACGGCCGCCGTGGCGTGGAATCGATTTGAGGGAATCGGGCATGTGCGCCAGATCCACCGTCCGGCGACCGCTCGCCGGTTGATCGCCCGGATTACCGCAGGATACGGCCAGAAGAGCCAGAAAAATCGTGCCGAATATACGTCTCATGCGGCGCGTAAATGCAAGATTCGCGCCCACATAACAAACTCTGCCCAAAAGCGGACGCCACAAAAAAACCGGCCCGCCAATGGCGGACCGGTTCTACGGAATTCTGCCAGGCTCCCGCTAGCCAAGAGCCTCGTTGATCTTGGAAGTGAGCGATTCCTTCGGCTGGTAGCCGACGATACGCTCCACGACCTTGCCGTTTTTAAACAGCATCAATGTCGGAATGCTCATGATCCCGAACTTGGTCGGAACCTGCTGGTTATCGTCCGTGTTCAGCTTGCCCACCTTGAGTTTACCTTCGTAATCCGCGGCAATCTCTTCGACGATGGGAGCGACCATCTTGCAGGGACCGCACCACGGAGCCCAGAAATCCACCAGAACGGGTGTCTCCGACTGCTCCACTTCGGCCGCAAAATTTGCGTCAGTGATTTCGATTTCGTTGGCCATTTCTTCCTCCTGATCCAGCTAACCTGACTTCTATGTTATTGTTGTCTATTAACTTAGGTCAATGGTTTGTAATTGTGAGGCGCTCCGCAGCTCCTTAATGGGGCATTATGCCCGCTCAAATACGGCTTGTAAAGTGAATTCTACGCAGCCGTAATACTTAGACGAACTGGAGCGTAAGGTCTTACAGTAAACACCTGTATTTGAGGATGCCGGGGTGACTCAGCGCTGTTTGCGAAAGCGTCCCAGGAACGGTTTTCTCGGAACCCGGCTGCCGCCGGCCAACGCCACGCGGGGAACGAGCCTCGCACCTACCCACATCCGGGCCAAATAGTTTTTGACGTTTTCACCAAATACATAAAACGTCGGCAGCACCAGCAACGTCAGAAACGTGGAACTGATCAGGCCCCCCATTACAGCTCGAGCCAGCGGATAGTACTTGGCGTCTCCGATGTGGGCGTTTCCGACCGCCATGGGCAGCAGTCCCAGTACCGTCGTCGCCGCCGTCATGATAATCGGCCGAAATCTCTCGCGCCCGCCCTCGAGCACCGCGTCGTTTATCGACAGGCCTTTCTTGCGGTAACTGTTAACGTGATCGATCAAAACAATTCCGTTGTTCACCACCACGCCGATCAGGATCACAATTCCGATCATCGCCATAATGCCCATCTTGGTCTGCGTCGCGACCATTATCAGCACCACACCAACCGCCGCCAGTGGCAGGCACATCATGATTACCAGCGGGTGCAGCAGGGATTCGAACAGCGCGGCCATCAACATGTACACGCACACGATCGCCAGCAGGGCGTTCGCACCCATCTGCGATTTCTGCTGCTGCCGTTCCTGGATCTGGCTGCTGTACGACCAGTAGTAACCCAGGGGATATTCGATGGCGTCCATGATCGCAGTGATCTGGGCCATGATCTCGGTCTTGTCTTCGCCGTCGTAAGACCCCTGGACCGATACGGTGGTCATCTGGTTCAACCGGCGAATATTACTGGCTCCGCGAGTTTCCTCAAAACTGGCCACCGATCCCAGCGTGACCTCCCGGTCCTCCTGCATGCCGACGAGGAGATTCTCGAGGTTGAATATCCCGACACGATCGGCTGGATCGAGAGAGATAATCATCGGCACTTCGCGTTCCTTTGTCTGGAACCGGTTGAGCTGCACTCCTCGAAAGGTGAGATTCATGATACCGGTGATGCCTTCCGGAGTAAGCGAATATCGAGAAGCCAGTTCCCTGTCCAGAGAGATCCGGATCTGCTCGCGGCCCATCTCAACGCTGGTTTTGACGTCGTCGAAATCGTCCAGGTAGGCGAATCGGCGTTTGACCTCTTCGGCCAGAACGTCCAGCGCCTGTTTGTCTTCGCCGAACAGGTTGACCGAGATTGAGGTCGCCCCGCCCGAGCTCTGGCCCTGATCGTCGCCGAGGCTGATTTTAACACCCGCCATCTCGGGAATGATTTCCCGGAGCCTTTTTCTTTTTTCTTTTAACTGTTTCTTGCTGAGGTAACGATCCTCAAAATAAACGGTCGTACCGGCATGATTGTCCGCGTAATAACTGTAAACCGTCTTGATTTCCAGGTCTTCCTCGTGGTCGTACAACGCCTTCTCTACATACTTCACGTATTCGCGCGTTTTCTTGTAATCCAGATTGTCGGTAAATTCGTACCGCATATAGATCCGTTCCATCAATATCTCGGACTCTATATCGGGTTCAAAGATCTTGAAGACGACTCCGCCGCCGATGGTCACCCCCATGATGACCGGCACGAGCACAAACAGGGTCAGTTTGGGGTGGCGAACGGTCGTCCAGCGAAGCATCGAAACGTACTGTTCCTGCATTCGCAACAGCAGTTTCGACGGAGTTGTTTTCTTGGGCTTGAGAAACCGCGACGTCAGAAAAGGAATCAGCGTCAGCGAAATTAAAAGCGAAAAAAGGATCGCGACAGATATGGTAACACCCACAGAAGACAACCACACAAACAACGAATCCGACGTCGATCCGAATACAATCGGGGCAAACACAATAACGGAAGTTAACGTCGCCGCCGTGACCGCGGTCGCAACTTCCCTGGCGCCAACAACGGACGCTTCCCTGGCTTCCTCTCCACGGGACTGGTGGCGGAATATGGACTCCAGTACCACAATAGCGTTATCGACCAGCATGCCAATCCCGAGCATCAGCCCCATCATCGTCAGCATGTTGAGCGTTCGCCCGGTAAAATACAAAAACGCAAGCGTGCATATAATCGAGAACGGTATGGCGATCGCCACGATCAGCGTTGTGCTCAGACGACGCAGGAAGAAATACAGGATCATGATGGCGAACAGCGATCCTATGATACCCGCCTGGCGCGTACTGTGGAGACCGTGGAGGATTTCCTCCGACTGGTCGAAAAACAGGAGTACGTTGAGACCCTCCAGCGCGGGATCCGTATTCATTTTTGCCATCGCCGCATTGACCTTGCGGGCAACTTCTACCGTGTTGGCGTTGCTTGCCTTCTGGATCCAGAACGCAACGGCTTTTTCGCCGTTGAGGAATCGTCCGTAGGCCACGTTGGGCTCACCGAAGTAGATGGTGGCGATATCCTTCAGTTTCAGGCCTTCGGCATTAACGACCAGGTTTTCGACCTGTTCGAACGACCGGAAGCTGCCAACCGACCGTATACTGTAACGCAGGCCGTCGGCGGTGATCTCACCGCCGGAAGCGTTCATGTTGGCGCCCTGCAGCTGCTGGAACAAGCGGTCGACGTCAACCCGGTGGGCCTTGAGCTTGTCAAGGCTGAGGTAGATGGCCACTTCTTTCGGCTCAACGCCGTCAATGTTGACGGTTCCGACACCTTCAATGCGCTTGATCGGGTTGAGCACCGAGCGCTCGATGACGTCGTAACTCCCCGACAGATCGCGCCCCACAGCCGATATCCGGCCTTCGAGAATCGGGATGTCGGTCGTGTCAAACGTGAATATCTGCATGTGCTCGATGTCCGCGGGAAGATCGTTGCGGATTTGATCGAGCTTCTCCTTGACCTCCATACGGAGCACACTGACTTCCCTGCCCCACGCAAACTCCACCCCGACAAAAGCCTCGTCCTCACCGGCATTCGAAAAAATCTCGTTAACGCCTCCCAGCGTCGCCATGACTTCCTCGATCGGTTTGACGATATTACGCTCGATATACTCCGGGTGCGAATTCCGGTAGGGAATGAAAACGCCGATAAACGGGACTTCGATGCGCGGGAAAAATTCGAGCGGCAGCTTATACGCGGAGATTATACCCATCACGAACAACGTGATCAGTGTTATCAACACGATGACCGGTTTTTTGACTGCGACTTCGTAAAGTTTCATGATCCGTTTACGGCTCTGTTCTCGCCATAATGGCGTAAAGTGACGGAATAACCAGCAGCGTGAGCATCGTGGCGCCCAGCAGGCCGCCGATCACGGTAAGCGCCATCGGGGCGCGTATTTCGGCGCCTTCTCCCAGACCCAGCGCCATCGGCGTGAGGCCCAGCACAGTGGTCAGTGTCGTCATCAGAATCGGGCGAAGCCTGATCTTGGCCGCCTCCACGATGGCTTCGTATTTTTCCTTGCCGCTTCGCCGAAGCTGGTTGATGTAGTCGATCAACACGATACCGTTGTTCACCACGATCCCGGACAGCATAATCGCGCCGATGAATACCACAACACTCAATGATTTACCGAAAATCAGCAGTGTGATAAATACTCCAATCGCGCCCAGCGGAACGGTGAACAGGATAATAAAAGGATGAACAAACGACTCGAACTGCGCGGCCATCACCAAGTACACCAGGAAAATAGCGAGAATCAATGCGAGTTTGAGATTCCTGTAGGAATGCATCAGTTCTTCGTTCTGTCCGCCGAGTTCTATTGTGACACCCTGAGGTATCGGTTTCGAAGCCAGAATGGCGTTGATATCGTTGGTTACACTGCCGAGGTCGCGTCCCGATATGTTTGCGGTAACAATGGACGCTCTTTGTTGCGATATGCGCGAGATCTGGTTTAGCCCCCGGGCGACGTCGATGTCGGCGACCGTCCCCAGCAGAATCGGGCGTCCCTCCCGCTCGGCCACAACCAGTGATCGCATAGATTCGATGTTGTCCGATCGCCACGCCGTGGTCCGGACACGGATGTCCACCTGCTTTTCGCGTTCCTTGAATTTGGTGGGCACATCACCCTTTATCTTTGTCTTCAGGGTATTCGACACCTCGTTGAGCGACAGACCCAGCGAAGAAAGCCTGACACGATCAAACTCGACGTTGAGCTCGGGGTTGCCGTATTCGAGCGATGTTTTGACATCCTTGACGCCGTCGATTTTGGCTATTTCTCCGGCCAGCTCATCCGAAAACTGCTTTATCAGATCGAGGTCGTACCCGAACACGTGGACCTCAACCGGGGTCTGGAACGAAAAATAGGACGGCCGGGCAAATTTGAACCGGATATTATCAACGTTATCAAATTTGTGACGCAGGCGGGTAACCAGCCCCTCTTCAACGGCGCGATTGCCCTTCTGCTTCATTATCAGGTTCAATTGTCCGAGGTGTTTGTCCTTGGTCTTGACGTTACTACCCGTCTGGCTGGCAGTACCGATGCTGGTGAAATAGGATTCGATCTCCGGCTGGGCGGCTGCAATCTCTTCGAGCTCTTCCAGCTTCCGATCCGTCGCATCCAGGGGGCTTCCCTCGGGCAGCATGACGGAGAAGTTAAATTCGCCCTGCGAGAATTGCGGTATCAATTCCTGGCCGATAAACCGGGCGGACCACAGGGAGCCGGCGAACAGCAACAGGATCACCGTCAAAAACCGGCCCTTGTGCGCCAGCGTCCAGCGAAGCGCGGGGTCGTAACCGTTTTCGATCGACGCATAAAACTTGTTAAACAGGGCGAGCGGCGGGCGCATGATCAGCTGGACCAGTTTGCCAAACAGTCCGACCACTTTTCTGAACTGCCGTAAAACCCACGTCGGTGCGACGAAAAATACCGCAAAAGATCCCTTTTTGAACCCGCGGACGAACTTCCGTTTTGACGGCGGTTTTTGTACGCCGCCGGTGGGGACGGAGACGTCCAGCTTGAGCGCTGACACCATGGGGATCAGCATGAGGGCCACAATCAGTGACGCCATCAACGATACGGAAACGGTGAGCGCCTGGTCCTTGAACACCTGGCCGGCGATTCCCTCCACAAAAACGATCGGGAGAAAGACACTCACAGTCGTCAAAGTCGATGCGATCACCGCACGCGATACCTCGCTGGCGCCGATCGATGTCGCCTCTTTGCGGTCGAGTCCCCTGTCCTTGTGACGCGATATGTTTTCCAGCACAACGATGGAATTGTCCACCAGCATGCCGACCCCCAGCGCAAGCCCCCCCAGCGACATCAGGTTGAGCGACACGTTGAGCTGGCGCATCATCACAAATGTAAACATGATCGAAATAGGAATGGACAACCCGATAATAAACGTGCTGCGCGCGTCGCGAAGAAAGATGTACAGGATGAATATGGCCAGGATGGCGCCCAGAATCGCGTTGGAACGCACTTCGCTGATCGATTGCTTGATGAACCTTGACTGGTCAAACAGTAAACGTGTTTCCACACCCTCCGGCAACTGGCTCTTCAATACAACCAGGCGGTCCTTGATGGCGTCGGCCACATCCACCGTGTTGGCGTCTCCCTCTTTGTATATCGCGACCTCCACGACTTCTTCGCCGTTGAGCCGGGTGATAATCTCGCGTTCCATATAACCGCGTTCAACACGGCCGAGGTCGGCCAGAATGACCTTTCGGCCTTCTTCTTCCCGGACGATGGTGTGGGCGATCTCGTCGACACTTTTGAACTCGTTTTCGGTTCTCAAAAGATATTCGGCGCCCTTGTCGCGCAACCGTCCACCCGACTGGTTGACGTTATCCTGGGCGAGTCGTGTGGACACCATCGCGATGGGAATGCCGTAGCTGGACAGCTTCCGCTCGTCGAGCTCAACCTGAATTTCCTCCTCCAGACCACCCAGCACCTTGGCGCTGGCGACACCGATGAGCGATTCGAGGTCTTTTTTGACCGTCCAGTCGGCGATGTGTCGCAGCCTGGCAAGGTTGTCTTCGCCGTAGACGCCAATTCGCACCACCGGGTCGAGGGCAGGATCGTAGCGAAGAATCACCGGGTCGTCGCACTCGCGGGGCAGCTGGACGAGATCGATCTTGTCGCGCACGTCAAGCGCGACGTACTGCATTGGTGTTTTCCACGTGAATTCCAGCGTAATTTCGGACATTCCCGGTTTGGACACCGACCGGATCGTACGCAAGCCGTTAACCACGCCGACGGCTTCTTCCAATGGCCGGGTTACAAAATTTTCAACTTCGGCGGGGGCCGCGTCCGGGTATTCTGTCTGAACGGTGAGCGTCGGGTAGGAAATTTCCGGCAGCAACCGGATGTTGAGACGGTTGAGCGCCACAAAACCAAACACAACAGTCGCCACGAAGATCATGGCGATTGTTACGGGTCGCCTGATCGAAAAGTCGATAATTTTCATGTGAGGGATCCTCGAATTAAGAGCGCCCGTTGCTGACTAGTTGCTGACTGTATCGGCGACCGCGGCCTGATCCTCTTCCGGCCGGCTGATAACCTTGATTTTTGTGCCGCTGCGGATACCGCCGGCGCCGGCAACAACCACGCTGTCACCCGCGGCCAGTCCGGTCAGAATCTCCGCGTAGTCCTCGTCCTCGTATCCAACGTCGACTTCAACCTTGCGCACGGTATCGGCTTCGGCGATGAACACATACCGGTCACCAGCATCGGCTACAACACCTCGGCGCGGTATGGCAAGCGTTGAAGGACGCGTATCCGTTACAACGCGAACCCGGACAAAACTGCCCGGTATCCCGCCACCGCGGGTTTCCGCCGTTACCTTGATTGTGCCCGTCCGCTGGTCCACTTCGGGAGCGATGCGGATGATTTCGCCTTTGAATCGCATGTCCGGATTCGCATCGGGAATGATAAAAACCGTCTGTCCGCGGCGGATGGTCTTGATTTCGCTCTCCGGCAGGTACATGATCAGCCGTAACGGGTCGGTATCCGCCATCACAAACAGGCGGGCGCCGATGTTAAGATTCTCGCCCACATCGACGAGGCGTTCGGTAACGACACCGTCAAACGGGGCCCTGATACGCGTGTACTCGTAGCGCAACGACGCCGCTTCGAACGCGTTCTCCGCCAGCTCGTACTGGTATTTGGAGTCCAGGTATTCTTTTTCGCTGATCAGATTCTGTTTGTGCATGGACGCGATCCGTTCGAAATCGCTTTTTTTCTGGGCCTGGTTGATCTTGGATTCTTCCAGCGCCACCCGCTGGACATCGTCTTCCAGCCGGCAGATAACCTGGCCCTTTTTCATTATGTCGCCTTCCTCAGCCAGGATTTCAACGACCTCGTTGGCTACCTTGGCGAGGATGTCGACTTTTTTATCCGGTTCCAGTGTTGCCGTTGTCACGTAGTAGGATGAGATTTCCCGGCGGTGCACCTCGGCCACTTCCACGGGGACGGGCGGATCCTCTTTTGGACCGTCTTCTTTTCCCTTATCCTTCTCGTCCTCCGCGGCCACGGCCGTGGAATCGGTCACCGCTGTGCTGTCCGCCGCATCGGCGGTTTCACCGACGAAGCGGTCACGAACTAGATAAGCTGCTGCAGCTAATACAATTACAAATATCGCTATAAAGGCAATCAGTCTGCCTCTAGATCTGATTCCAGCCATTTCCACTCCCTGAGGGTCTAGGTATATTGGGAAAGTAGTAGGTCACTGACGTGGTCACCTGTTACGTACGATTGATCGGCTTTAATGTTTCAAGTGGTTTGATTTCGATATCTTGCGCCTGTTTCATACTAAGACGCCGACACCCCGGAAAAGGTTTCAGTTATCTCAACCGGTCCCGATCAAATGGCACGAAGAAAGCGTTGCGGTAACCCTCCATGACTGTGTATCTTATGCTTGCAGGAGCAAAGAACTATGACACCAACATACTATTACCGACAATCTCAGCGTCCTCCGTGGGGACAATCATTTACACGGAGCGTCACCGGCAGGATCATTCTGGCAAACGTAGTGGTGTTTGCCCTTCAAAACCTGTTCCATCCGATGTTTGATGTACTTTTCGCTCTGATCCCCAGGATCGTTGTCGAACATTTTTATGTGTGGCAGCTCGGAACATACATGTTTCTGCACGGCGGATTCATGCACCTGTTTTTCAACATGCTGATGTTGTTTTTTCTGGGCAGCACACTGGAAACGGTGTGGGGCGGACGACACTTTCTGAAGTACTACGTCGCGTGTGGTATCGGCGCGGGTCTGGCCAGCATGATCTTCAGCTACAACAGCCCCGTTGTGGGCGCGAGTGGAGCGGTCTTTGGTTTGTACCTCGCCTACGCGATGGTGTTTCCCAATAACTACGTATACATTTACTTTCTCATTCCGGTAAAAGCAAAACACCTGCTGGCCGGCCTGGTGGTGTTCCAGCTGATCATGGGACTGGTGGGTCCAAGCGGCATCGCGTACTTCGCGCACCTCGGGGGGATGGCCACGGGACTGCTGTTTTTTAAAACGACGTTAAGGGACAAACTCAGCGCTTCACCGGGGACCCGCAACAAGTGGCGGGAGTTCGTGCAAAACCAGCGGGACCGCCGACAGGATCACGAAACGGCCAATATTGATTCGATCCTCGACAAGATATCCGCAAAAGGATACGACAACCTGACAACCACCGAAAAACGTATCCTGGAAAACTACAGCCGCAAACGGGAACAGGACGGCGACGAAGAATGATCGACTTCTGACCCGGCACATTTCCATTGAAATCGGTAACCACACAAAACGGGCCGTCTGTCGACAGGTCCATCGCGGGTTCGTACAAGCAGGTCTGGACGCTCGCTTACCCCGCCATTCTCACCATGGTTTCCCAGACGGTGATGTGGACGGTGGATTCGGCAATGGTCGGCCACGTGGGCAAAACCGAACTGGCCGCCGTCGGGCTCGGCGGTATATTTGTGTTTACCCTCTACTCTTTTTTTATCGGGCTCACCAGCGCGGTAAACACATTTGTTGCCCAGAGCTACGGCGCCGGAAAGCTTCGCCGTTGCGGCGTGTACCTGTGGCAGGGTCTTTACGTCTCCGTCGCGGCGACGTTCCTCATCTACGCCATTCGATTTTTTGTTCCCGAGATCGTGGTCCTGCTCGGCCCAACCGAACCGGTCCAACCGCTCGCCGCTTCTTATGCCCAGATTCGAATGCTCAGCGCGCCATTTTTTCTGATCTACTACACATACTCCCATTTTTACCGCGGAATCGGTGACACAAAGACACCACTCAAGGTATTGCTGCTGGCGCACGTTGTAAACCTCGCCGGCGACTACCTGCTGATCTACGGGAAAGGCCCTTTTCCCGAGATGGGAGTGGAAGGCGCCGCCTGGGCGACAACGATGG
>CAYUDF010000011.1:0-15961 GCA_964443465.1 uncultured bacterium | reverse complement strand
ATTGGGCGAGCATGGAAGCAATTACGAACCAGAAACAGAAAACCAGTAGACCCAGAAATATGGCGGACAAAACAAGTCCACTTCTGGAAGGTCTGGTCGAATATACGTGGGAACTCATGGATCGATTTGTACCAGAAACCGCCCGGAACGTTGAACTGAGCCGTTTTCGTCGGAAACACGAACCAGGTAAATGGCCCTCGCCACTCGCCGGCCGTGATCGTTATTAAAGTCCCACAGCCAGTTTTCACCGTCGGTGTTGTCGTTCCGGTAGCGGCGCACCGGTGTGCCGGCCGTGTCGAATATCCGTACACTCCAGTTAGTCGGTAGATTTCTGATTTCGAGCGGGCGGTCGGGTTCGTTCGCCCAGAACCCGTCGGGTACGATCGCCCCGTCGGGCAGGCTGACAAAACTGGCGCCGGCGACCGTAAATGAATAGTCGTCCAGGACGGCGCAGTTGGCCGGACTGGCGAGGTCACACACTTCGACGCGGACGTCGACGGTTGTGCCTTCGGTCAGGCCGCCCGTATAGCTGATCGTCGCGGAATAGATGTCGCCGGTCAGCGAGAAGGCAACTGAAGTATCATTGATATAAAGTTCAATCGACGACAGGTCTGTTCCCAGACCGGAATCGGTTATGGTCAGACGCACCGGTTTATCAGGATCGGCGTTTTCTGATCCGTTGGCCGGCGACAGTCCCGATATCACGGGGGCCTGTGTATCGTCTGTTGTGACGTCACCCGTTGTGAAATTCCACGTAGTCGAATTTTCGTTGGACGGATTGGCCAGGTCGGACGCCGTTACGACAACGGCTATGGACGTGCTTGCGGGTAACGTGCTGGCCGGACCGGCGACCACCAGGTAGCGGGCACTCGCGCCCAGCGTGGTGATCACAGCGGGCGCTCCATTAATAGTGACATCGATCGAGTTCACGTCGACGCCGGCGCCGCCGTCGGCAACTTCAAAATACACCTGCGTGTTGCGGGAGACATCCGTCGCCCCGTCCACGGGAGTAAACCCTGAAAACGCCGGTGGTGTCACGTCGGGGCCCACGATATCCAGCGTGTACTGTGCGGAGTACACACTCTCTTCACTGGCCGTCCTGGTTTTGACCGCAAAATACCAGCGGCCCTGGCTGAACCCGCACACTTCTCTTTGTGTGACTCCCGACACATCAACGGAGCCGGTATAAACAGCCGACTGGCTTCCCCAGTAGACTGTATAACCGGTTATTCCCGGACTGCCGGAAGCGTCCCACGTCACCGTCGCGCACCCAGGGTCGGTTTCAGACGCTGACACATTCGTTGGCGGCAATGGAGGTTGTGTCTGACCACCGGCGATTGTCGCCGAAGCTTCGGTACTCTGGCCGCTCCAGTGGGAGAACTGATTGTGGGCGCGAAGGACAAAATGATAGGTACCCTCTGGAAAACCGCACAGCGTGAAATAGGAAGTCCCCGACTGTTCAACCACTCGTATCACGTCAAAACTTGATGAGTCGGTATACACACCGGAAGTCGTACCCCAGAAGACCCGATAGTCAGATACAAATTCGCCGCTGCCGGGTGTATCCCACGAGAACTGCGCGCAGGTCTCCCCGGCGTCCGTTACGCCGAAACCAGAGGGAATTTCGGGGTATACGTCCGCGACACCTGTCCGCCTCAGAATGATGTTTTCACCCTGGGAAGCGGCGTCGCTGAAATCGACAGAACCGTCTGGAGAAGCTATTTCTTCAAACGTCGATTCATTAGTTTGGATTTCATAGGTCGCTACCGCCTCAAGACCGAAATAAAGAAATCGTGTCTGTTGCTGTTGCGCCACACGCGTTGCATTATCGGCATTTTGCTGTCCGGCGGCCCCTGTAACCAGTCCGGGTAGCAGCCACAGGAAAACCAGCAACGCTACGGTACGTGAGGAGACGATGAGAAATCCGGGCGCGGTCAATCGGTGCTTACGCATACTGTGTTGACCCTTTCCAAGATGCTGCAGTCCTAGGTGTTTTGGTTGATCAGGGATAATGAGCAATAAACGTGCAAACCCAAGGGTTTTCGGCCCGTTTATGGTGGGGTTCGTCACATAACTTTCGACATTCCGGGCGATTGGTCAAGCATAAACTGTCGCCGGTATTTGCCTGATTACGGGGTATCCGCGTAAGGTCAAGCCTGGAATGGAAATGTGAAATTCTCGACCCGGGCGATCGATTCCGCGTCCCCCGATTCCAGTATTTTGACACAGTTGTACAGTTCCCACGGCGTCGAAAAATGGAGCACGTAGCGGTCGCCATCGTTGTAGTGATCGAGCAGGTAGCGGTACATCTGCGCCCCCCTCTCCGTCAGCAGGTAGTCCGCGTTTGCCTCCTGGGCGCCATGGGTATGAACCTTGACAAAAATCCAGTTCGGCCAGTCCCTCACGACGACACCCGTTTTAACCCACAGGTCGATCCGTTCGGGAGTCGCCGGATTAAGCGCCGTGATGTCCCCGTTTTCGAGCCGCGGCAGCAAACCGAGCTTGCGGCTCCGCCAGTTCAGTGCAAGCGGACCGTTGATCAGCAGAAAATTCCCACCGGGTTTTTGATTGTAGGTTGCGTCGATTCCCTTGTGGAAAGACTTTGGACGATTCGGATCCCCGGTAGCGTAGTAGATGCGATTGGTGATCGGCGGCTGAGTCTGATGGGGTGCGGAAGGATATGTGAAATCCGCGTAACATCCCGTCTCACCCAGAACCTTTAACTCATCGTTCACGCCGCACCATTCGCCATTTAATCCAGAATTGTGCAGCGCCCAGTTTCCGTGGATAAACGCGTAAACCGGATCACCCGTGACGGAATCTGTATGGAGCAGGCCGTGATCGCGGTGAAGAAGATTTTTGAAAGACACAAGTTTTGTCCGCAGATTTTCGGACGTATCATTGTGGTGATGGAGATGGATCTCCACCTCCCCGAAACCTTCGCGGCAGATGTCCGCCACTTTGTCCAGGTACTCGGGATGGTATTCTTCTTCCGGATAAAAAAAAGCGTGTTTCGGCGGACTGCCGCCGTTGTCGCGAAACGGTGAAACCAGCCCGGCGTAGCGTTCGTGCCATACCCGGACGCGTTCCATCCCCTGCTTGAAGTCCACCCCCTGCCACAACGGCTCGTAGTGATCCACAAAGCAGAAAAACAGATGTTTGGTCCCGCTGCCCTGCTGCCGGTGCCGGCGCATGTCACCCAGAACGACACGGTCTATCGTTTTCCGGCGCGCGACCGTCCACACCGCCAGAACGGCAACAATCAAAAGTGCGGCAGTCAGAATTACGAGAAACTGCATTACCAGGCCCAAAATACAAAGGATTTTGTGAACACGAACACTCCCACCATAATGACAAGCACGATTGCGAAATCCCGGCGTTCCACGAGAACAAATTTACACGGCGTCGATTTTACGTAAATGTGCGTAACCGCCGCGGCGAGACCCACCAGAATAAACAGCAACTCGCTATACGTTCTGGACAGAAAATATCCCGCTGCGATGTAAGCGATCAGCGCATAGCGCACGGCGTCAACGTACAGTGCCAGCCCGTCACGGCCCTGATCGGCTAGATCGCGTGCGATAAACGCCGTGTTCTTGACGGACAGATAGATGAGAAAAATCCACGGAAACAACCCCACCAATCCCAGTTCGGCCGCGCACAGCACATATGAATTGTGCGCCGTCCGAAAATGATACTCCGTAAAATGGCCTTCACCTATGCCAAACAGAGGGCGGCTCTGAAACATGCTCAGGCCCTCGACCCAGGCCTCAATACGGCCGGCGGCCGACGCCTCGCCCGTGGAAATTTCGGACATCCTCTCGGACAGCACAAACATCGACGCAATCATCACGGCCCCAAACACAACCCCGGTTACCCAACCGAACTTGCGGGCGAACAGCAGCAGCGATATCACACCGAAACTGAGCATTCCTCCCCGCGAATCGGTCAGATACAGGGCGAAAAGCAGCACCACCATCGCCACCGCCGAGATCGTTTTTGTCAGCATCGATCGGGATTGTGTGAGTAAAAAAAAGAAAAACGGAAGAATCATCACGATCGCGAGCGCCAGGTCGTTGGGATCTTCGAATATTCCGATTGCCTGGATCCTGCCGCGGTACATTTCCGCGCCACCGAGACCGAAACCCGTGAAGTGCTGTACGATTCCCGATATCGCCAGGATCAATGTGAGTACGGCGATAAACTGGATCGTGAACTTGAATTTCTTTTCGGTTGTTACACCGTTTGCAATCAACAGGTACATGATGACTATCGGCATGAACCCGCGCACCGATTCGACCGCGCCTTCGACGTAAAAAAAACTGAGATGCGATAGAATGATCGAGAGGAGAAACCAGACAACCAGCCAGTTCTGGGGGGCGCGTGAATACAAACCGGGCCGCTTGTTGACAATCATGTGCAACAACATCAGCGCCGCCGTCGCGGCGCCGATCATCAACATAACCGGCATTCCGATCAGCGCGTCCACGTATTCATGAGGGCGCACGTACAGAAACAGAAAGTAATTAATCAACCCGACGAAGGGTTCGATAAAAAAAATGACGAGAGCGACAATGCCGGAAAACGCCGTGATCGCCAGTTTGGTGGAATTGAGAACGAGATACGACAAGCCGAACGCCATAAATGACACGACGAGAAATACTGCCGCGATAAAAAGGCTGCGACTTGTCATGGCTCCGAAGTTTCCACCAGAACGCGGTCGACCTTCAAGGCGAGATTTTCGATGGAATACCGACGAATAAAAGAATCCACGGGGTCCAGCGCGAGATTGTCTTCGCGCAGGTCTTTGACAAATCCACCGATCTTCTGCGCCACTTCGGCGGCGTTCTGGCTGTGAATGACCATCCCCGTCCCCGCTCCGTCAATAATATCGGATGCGTCGCCCTCGGGGATCAGAGCCAGGACCGGCGTATTTGAAAAGATGTAGGGATACACCTTGCTGGGTACCCACGAATGGCACTGCGGTTCGTGAGACAACAACAGCAACAACGCCTTTGCTTCTTTCATGACGCGTATACTCTGCCCCCAGGAAACAAATCCCCTGTAATGAATGTACTGTTCCAGCCCCCGCTCCTTGATCTTGATCCATTCGCTTTCGTGAATGGTCCCGAACACGTGAATATGCGGCACAATCGATTTGTCATGGTCCCGCAGTATCGAGAGGGCATCCAGGAACATATCGAGCATTCCTTTGTACACCTCTCCGACATAAACCATGTCACAATCCACAGCATCCGCCGTCTCCAGGGATTCGTCAATTTTATGTCCGGTGTCAAAACCGTTGGTAACCACCACGATCTTGTCCGCTTCGATATCCGGAAAGTATTCCTGCAGGGCCACCTTGTTCCCCGGCGTGTTGACGATGATGCGGTCGCAGTTCCGCAAAACGGCGGCCTCCATCCTGCGCTGCACAAATCGCGAAAATCCGTTTCTGTGGTGGCGAAAGGGCGCCGACCAGGGGTCACGCCAGTCCGTTATCCACTTGAATTTACGCATTTTACGCAACCACAGGACAGCCAGCTGGCTGGAATGCGGGGGGCTCGAGCTGAACACAATGCCGATATTCTTCTGTTTGATAATGCGGTGACCGTTTCGGATCATCGGCAGAAACCAGCCAACCTGCTTGTCGGGAAACCGTGAAATACCATAGAGCGGGTAGATCAGCCACTTGATCGTTTTTTTAACGGCCCGCTTGAGTCTTTTCGTAAACGATACTTTCTTCTTGCGTGCGGTGCCTGGAGCGGCGCCATCGGCCGACGCCTTGCGGTGGATAAACTGGTACAGATCGATCGAAGACGTCCTGTGGACTTCCACACCTGCCGGAATACGGTCCAGCCTGTCCGGATCGGTACGCCCCACGGCGAGCCCGCCCGAACACAGTACCGACACGTTCCACCCCATGGTGGTCAGCGCGTTTACATGTGCGGACATACGGGCGCTACCCGGACTGGCATCCGGCGGAAAGTAGTAGGTGATAAAAAGAACGTTTGGTTTGGTCAATGAGGTTCCCGTCGTGCTTCAGTCCCGGGGCCACAGGCCCGCGGCGCCGGCGGCCAAAAAAAACAGTTTCATGGCCTGTCTCCGCTTCCGGGCAAAACCCGAACCTTCGAACTCCCTTATGAATTCGAGCATGTACCGGCCACCGTAGTATACCACCCTGCCACCCCGTTCCACCGCCGGAATTCCTCGCCGGGCGATTCGACCGGGCGCCTCTCCCGGACGGTTCCGAAGCCCCATTCTATCCTGTGACCGGATGGTGACGGCCTTGTAAAAGCTACGCGATTCATTCATGGAAACTTCGTCGTATCCACCGCCGGGCCACACAAAATAGTCGACGTCAACACCGAGATGCGCCTCTATCTGCCGCTTTGACTCCCCCAGTTCGTAGCGAATCCGTTCGATTCGTTCTACCGGAGTTTCGTGCCGACCCGCGGATGGATTTCCCGTTCGGAATTCTTCCACCAGTTTGAACAATTCATTTTTCCAGTCCGGCCGTTCAAAAAAAGCTTCGGCGCCGTTCTCACGAACGTGTGATTCGAGCTTCGCTGCCTCGCGCGGGTCGGGCAGGTAACGTGTCGCTACCAGTGACTTTTCGTGTTCGTATACCGGGGTCCCCGGGCCGACAACGGTATCGTCCGGATTCTTCAGATAAAACGGTTTGTTGGCAGGATTTGCGTTCCAGTCCAGCCAGTAGTATCCGTCGCCCGGACGATGAAAATCCACAATCTTGTCGCTGACCGGGTACCATGTGTGGGTCATCGCGTGACTCTGGACGGCAAGTCTGCCCGCCGTAGAGGCTTCTTTTAATTCCTTCCACGTCATGAAACCACGTACTTCGAGTTCGTGTTCCCTCAGCCGGCCGTCCCACACATCTTTAAGCGTGGGGCGGACCGCGTCACCCGGCTCCACGAATTCCGGTGTAACCAGTACGGTACCCGCAAATCCGTACCGCTCCATCAACGGCGCCGCGTATGTCCAGTTGTCCACGTAACCGTCATCAAATGTGAGAACGATGGACCGGCGTGGAAGAATTTTTTCTCCGGTGGCGTGTGCGTTCAGATCGTCCAGGCCCACCGACCGGTATCCCGCCTTTGCGAGCCACTTGAGATGGTCTTCGAACACACCGGCGGGTACAGTTAGATCGGGCCAGTTCCAACCCGGAATGTCACGGCCGACGCTGTGATACATCAGCACCGGCACCGGCACATCGGGATAGTTATTCTGTTTACCAGGGGACATCAAACACTCTTTATTACTTACTTGTATTCAACCGGCGAGGAGGCTCAGGATGAGATCACACTGTTGCTCTATCCGCCGCGGATAATAGCGTCCGATCTTGAACTTGTCGAAGGTTATTTTGACGGGCAGGGGCCGGCGCCGGACATTTCGGCGTTGTTTGACACACCTCAACACCAGCGCTTTGAGATAGTATCCCGCCAGAAATATCTGCGTTTCCCGGGTCAGGGGTCCGACACCGAAATATCCCTGGAGAAACGGCATCCGCAGCGCCATCGCGCCGGACCGGCTGAAAAACGGCTGCCGGGGGAACGCGTTCATCGTTTCCAGTGTCACAAGAAAATAGCTGATGTCATCGTACACACACGCCGGTCGCGCATAACTGAGGTCAAAAACACATATCCAGCCGTCGCCCACGTGGACATTCTGCGGCCCGAAATCCCCGTGGTAATCGGCGAAGGGCGCGTACACACGGCTTCCGTATTCTTCGAGGGCTGCGATCGTTTCTGAGACCCGGATTGCCGTTTTTTTCGGAAAACCGAATCGTTTCAGCACGCGGATTCTGCGCCACACTTCATCTCTAAATGTCCCGTCAAACGCGTTGTCTTCTCCACGGCCGGTGAGTTCGTGAAAACGGGACAACCACTGGCCGCACCAGTCGATTGTCTGGTGGAGCGTCTGCCGGCGTTCGCCGCCGGTAAACCAGCTGGTATCCCGCAACAGGATGCGTGAAAATCGCTCGCCGCTGACCTCCTCGGTCACCAGCGCGTTGACGTCGCCGTAGAAATCGAGCGGCCGCGGAACGCGCAATGGTCCATCGCTCTCCAATGCGTCGTGGAGAAGCTTCAGGTGCTCAAATTCGGTGAGACCTTCGTTGTTGTCGGGGTAGACCGGTGCAAACTTGACGATGGCACCGGCCACGGGGCCGGCGCCATCGGATTCGCTCAGTCGGCAGAGATAAAGCGGATATGTTGACCTTTCAGAAAAAGGCCTGCACTCTGATTCCAGCTTCTCACGGTCGACGCCGGGAAAATATTCTCCCGCTTTTTCGGTCACCCGTTTCCTGATCGTTTCGCGATCAACGGGTTGGTTATTCAATATCTACCTCTGAACCCGGCAGAACTGTCCGGCGTCTCGTTTTTTCGTCGCGCCGGAAATCTCAGTGCCGGGCAATTGCCGGCGGTTCGTGAATCTCGAATCGCAGAACTCCCTGGTCGGAAGTCCAGTAACCTTCGCCTTCCGTAATCTCGATACGATACACGCCGTTTTCTTCGGTATAAACGACCTGGTACTGCGTCGACGGAAGGAGATTAAACAAATAGTGATTGCTGTCAAGGCGCAATCCAACTTCATAGATGATGTCTCCGGCGGGCGGATTGCCCGACGGATCGGTCGAGAAGAAAAAGATCACGTCTTCGCCGGCGTTATCGATCTTTGCGCCGGTCATCTTGTTGCCCTGGGCATCGACGTTAACGACGTCGGGCATGTTCTGCGTGCCGTCGTCCGTCAGGTAAAACACATTCATGTGCTGGCGGTTCGGAAGGCCCGAATAATCTCTCAGTTCGATCCGGTAGGTCTCCAGACGCTTATCCGGACTTTCATTCTGTTCGTTGAACTTGACAAGGACGGGTGATTCGGGCAGCAGCACCTGATGAAACACCTTACCCCCGCCGTTTGTTGTCTCGATAAGATTGCCCGTGACCGTCGGATTGTTGTGGTAGTGGAACAAGCTTTCGATATCAGACCCCGAGTTTACAGGTGAGATCCGGTCGAACACAACCACCCAGCCGGGTCTCAGGTGAACCAGCTCGCGGAGGTACACGTTGATCTGCTTCGTACCTTTGGTACTGTAACACGCAGATTTCTGATCGGTATAGTACGCATCGCTGGCATCGCCCACGACATACATATAGTCGGGCGTCGATTCGTACTTGGGCGTGGAGCCCGTACCGTCTCCGTAGCGTTGGCAGATTTCGCCGTCGACGACAATCGTGTTGTGGTAGTTCGTCGAGCGCCTCAGGCTCTGCGCGAACGGCTGAACGTCCGTCACCAGCCATCCATCGATCGAAGAGCCATTTGTCCCACGATAAAACTGAAATGAATTCTGGTCGCTGTGCTGGTGGCCCGTCACCTTGTCGGTACTCATGAAGCTGACCGATATGGCGTCGTCCTGCCAGCTGGAGCGGCTGTTTACCCACCCCATGCCTTCCGCATGGTATGAGAGCGGTAGACTTGACAGGTTTTGTTCGGGCAGGTCGGGGCGTGAAAACATGAAGTCGATGCCCCTTAACGCCTTGAGCGAAATGGTGGACTTGATGTGGTTCAGCCAGTACTGAGCATATTCGCTCTCCGCGGTGCCCTCGATCCCCCACGCCAGCGTCAGCATGCTATGGCGGTCGTAGTCATAGGTCGCCATGGTCGGTTCCCTGCCGGCATCCCCGCCGTTGTACAGCACCGTGCTCCCGCTGCCCGGTTGTGTCGAGTAAATATGGTAAAGCGCCTCTTCACGCGGAAAGTTGGTGCCCGTTCCGTTGAAATAGTCTGTTCCACCGGCCAGTCTGAGTGCAAGCATCGCCTCAAACATGTGGCGCGTGGACGACGGTCCGTACTGGTTGCCTTCATGCCAGCCGCCACCTTTGCCGTAGGTGTTCAGCCAGTGCGGGAAGGCGTCTGTTTCGAACTTGTCGTACACAAACTGGACCATATCGGTGTAGTCGTTACCGTCATACGGGATGTGAAACGGATAGGTATTCCCCGCCCACGTGAACGACGTCGGCTGTTCGCTGTACAACGCCAGCGCGGTGTAAGTCGTCGCCAGCATGAAGTTGTAATAAAAATTGTTACCCGGGGTGGTCGTTCCCCAGCCGCCGACATTATATATGGCATCGCAGACCGAATCGTCGTTCCACGATAAATAAATGAGCATCAGCATGTAATTCGCGTAGTCGGTCCGCTGGTTCGTGGTCAGCTGGTCGTACAGCCAGTCGTAGGCACACGCCATCGACCGGATGTATTCCCTGAGATAGAGAAAACGGTAGTTGCCCGAACGCACGCGATCCCATCCGCCCGAGTACAATCCGGCCATTTCCTGTTTGGCCAGGTTGGCGTAGCTCTGATTCTGGGTGATCATATATGCCAGCGCGTAGTCAAACGCCGTCGCCTTGTCGGGATAGGCGTCCAGAAAAGTGGCCAGTTCCTCCCACTGCGGTGACTCGTTGCAGCCGGGAATCCGGTTGCCGTTGTTGTCGTAACACGCCAGGGCGCGTTGCCGCGTCAGAGTGGCGGGATCGCCGAAATAAATGCGTGGATGATCGGCATAGATATCGCCCGGCGGAGGTGGCGGTGGCGGCGGTGGCGGCGGTGGCGGCGGCGAAGCGCCGTCTGATTCGTACGCCCCGATGTCGTAGTCGTCGCCCTGCGGGCGTGTGTTCCCGTCGGCATCGATGGTCGGCGCCTGGGCCGAGGATACCGTGGCAGTTCCGCCGTTGACGGCCGAACTGCTGGTCGCGAGGTGATAGTCACCCGCTGAAATATTTTCAAACAGACCGCCGGCGCTGACCGCTCGCAGGTTCGTCAACCCGTCGATGATATTGCCGCCGACTTCGTCGTTTATCGTATCGCCCAGGTCGTCGGATATCGCGATATTGTTGAAAATGATGTTATTCGTCGAACCATCCGTCATCCTCATGCCGGCCATCGAGTTTTCGACGATGGTGTTGTTCACCACGATATTGTTCGAACTGGGTATGCCGCAACCGGGCTCGTCGGCCAGGTGGATACCACCGGCGCCGACACCGGCTGTGCCGTTGTTATAGATAATGTTGTTGCGGATAACCGAGTTCGTCACCGAGATGAGGCTGAATCCCTTCCAGCCGTTATCGTGGATAATATTGTTCTCAAGAATCGCGCCGCTGATTTCGCCATCCCCGCCGGCGGCGCAATCGCCGTTGAGCTGGATGCCGTTGTGCCCGTTTCCATAGCATTCGTTGCCGCGCAGCACGGGATTATCGGACCCAGTGTCGCTGTTGGATACGTATATGCCGTGCTCGTCGATGGCAGTGGCACAGACGTTGTTAATCAGCTGCAGCTGCGGTGTGTACGCGGTAAAGATACCCCAGCGGCCGCACCTCTGAATGTTGTTGTTCTCGATCCGTACGCCCGTCGACACGGCGACACGAATACCGGCCCGGGTGCCATCCTCGACATTAAAACCGTCGATCGTTACGTAGTCGGCGCCTTCGACGTTTATATTGTCCGACGTGCTCGAATTGTCTGTATTAACGAGAACGTTTGAGCCGTTTGCCCTGAATACAATTGGCGACGACTGAGTCCCACCGGTACTGACGTTAAAGCCGCTGTAGGTGCCGTCGGCTACCAGTACCAGGTCGCCTGCCGACAACGAGTTAGCGGCGTGTTGCAGCGTCCGCCATGGCAAGGTCGAACCTCCAGACGCACCGTCGCTACCGCTGGTCGAAACATAATAGGTGGCCGCGTCTGCGGCACCATTGGCCATCGCACCGGATAGCAATAAAACAATAACCAGAACCAAACTGTTTTTTGCGAAGTACATCCGCTTCACCCCCGAACAGACGGCACAATTTGTTCAAAATCGGAACCGTCGTTGCAGAAGAATATGAATGAGAATAAAGCCACGGTTGCAACCGGGCACATCTCATACGTACGGGAAATAACGGGATTTAACATCCCAGTGTTTGTGCAAAACTCGTACCTGTAAACCATTTCTCCCCCGTATCCGGACCCACGGCCGGATATTCGCCGCACACCCCTCCCTCACAAGCCGTTACAAGATACATTGCCGCCATGTTCTTGGCAACCGGAGCATATTGAGTATGAACTACGATGCCCGTCCCGGCCTGAATACACCAAGAAACCGGTCTCTTATTACCCGAAATTTCTGTGCAGCGCTCCTCAGCGGGTAAAATGCTTCCGGATCGAGAATCAGTTTCTCGGTCAAAAACTTCGAGTGGCTTATGACGCCCAGCATCTTGATGGGCAGGTCTTTTTCGGCCGGCTTGAATTTTGTTGAAAACCCCTCGAAATCGCCGTCGATCTCAATCCCGGACTTCTCGATCACTCCAACACCCGCGACGGCGGCTTTGCTGATGTGTCCCGAAGTGGCCGGGTCCAGCCCGACCAACCTCATTGCCGTGGCATCGAGCGCCACAGGATCGCTGCTTCCAAGTACCAGGTCCATCCTGCGGGGTTCTCCGTTGATCGGTCCCCGGCCCTCCATCGCCACAATCCCGTCCATGATCGCTAAACGCGGTTTGAGGATCTGGTTGATCAGGACCAGCACATCATCCAGTTTTGGATGGAGCAGAATCCGATTGTGCTGGGGGTAACATCCGAACTGGTTTTTCAACGCGCCGGTAAAAACAGTTGTCGCGTGTGTTTTGAGAACCGGTAACGTGATAAACACGTCGGCGTCCAGAAGTTTTTTCGACAGCCCCCAGCCCTTGATCAGCTTTTCCCCGGTATCCACCCACTCGTCTTTAGAGAAGTTTGTGGGAGCGAGCCCGTATTTTTTCAAGATGGGTACGTATCCCATCACCTCAAACGCGTCTTCAGTGTCGTAGCGCATGCCGTTGGATTCGCCTACAACAATGTTGTCGGTCCGTTCCTTCAGCACCTTGCACACAGCGTCCAGAATTTCGGGGGCCGTATTGGAACCTTCCGCGTTCTCGCCGAAGGGAGTGCTCAGGTTGACCTTGACGGCCACGCTACACCCTTCCGGAATCCAGCTGCGATAATCAAATGATTCAAAAACCTCACGTACTATCGCCTCAACTCCGGCTTCTTTTGTCGATCGGATCAATACTCGGCTGGAACTCATTATTCCACCTCCGGAATGCGGCTGCGGACAATACGTCCGATTCTTTCTACTTTCTGTTCCCAGGACTCTTCGCGCATGGCTTCTATCCTTCTATTTCTGTCTGATTCGTTGTCGTTGTCTATAGCGCGCCGGATCGCTTTTACGAAGTCGTCGGGTGAATCAACAATTTCCACCATCTCTCCGTATTTTTCCACTTCCCTCACCCGCACGGACACAACCGGTTTTCCTCCGGCGAGATATTCTCTCAATTTCTTCGGGTTGGAATTAATAACCTGTGTATTCAATTTGTACGGTAATAACCCCACGTCAAACGCTTTCAGGTAAGGCGGCAACAAGTCGTACCTGCGATGACCGAGAAAATGTATGTTTTTCCTCGATTTCAGGAATTCCACCGATTGGGCAACGCTCCCGATCATCACAAACGATACATCAGGCAGGGCGTCGGCCGCCCGCGCGACCAGTTCCAGGTCGATCCATTCTTCGATCAACCCGAAAAAACCGGCGATGGGGCGCTTGATTTTTCCAATGTCATCGGGAACCGCCGTCTTTTCGGCCGACGCTCTCCTGAAGTGCTCGAAGTCTACCCCGTGTGGACTCAGATTTACGTTTGTATTCAGTTGTTTCTTATTTTCGAGCAACACCTCGGACACCGTAAACACCACATCGGCGCGATCGAGCACCTGTTTCTCCATCCTGCGAATGGACTCGACTTCGACATTGGGCTGCGAAGAATACTCATCCACACAATAATACACAATACCTTTGTTCGAAACATCATCAACAAGCGACGAATAATGCGGAAGCACGATCCACAGTATCGGATTTTTGAAGCCGGTTATCCGGCATGCCCGTCGCATCTGGAATTTCAGCAACACGCGGTTGATTTTTCTTACCACTCCATACTTGTGAAACGGCAGGATCACCGGCGAATAAACGGACACGTTGGTCGCAACTTCCACCGGTTTTGAAAAAAACTTTGACAGCTTGGTAACAATCTTTTTCAGGTCACGACCCGACGCGCGCGGCGCTCGTTGTCCGGCCGCTTCGATATACAACAGGCGGTTGTGTCGTGACAGTTCCTCGGCGACGTGGTGGGCGCTCGTTTTGTTTTCGCCGCGCCAGTCATTGGCCACATAAATAATTTCTTCGTTTTTAAGCATATTGGCTCTGAGTAGTTTTTGTCTTTTCCAGCAGTTCACGCAGACGGTCGGCGTTGTTCTCCCAAGTGAACGGTTCTGTGTGCCTGCGGATTACGTCGTGTTCCCATTCGCGGTTAAGGGATTTCTCCAGCGCTTCGGCCAACAGGCCGGGAAAACCCGGTTTGACCAGGTAACCGCACCGGCCGCGGTCCACGATTTCGGGTATTCCGCCGACGAGTGACGCCACCACGGGCGTACCACACGCCATCGCTTCAAGAAGTACGTTTGGCACTCCTTCGTTTACGCTTGGCAGGCATAAAACGTCGGCTGCACTCATCCAGCGGGACACTTCCACCGGGGACTGTTCACCTTCGAAGCGGACCTGTTCTTCGAGGCCCAGATTGATCGACTGTTTCCGCAACTCGGATTCGAGTGGTCCGCGGCCAATAATGTGCAGCTTGACATTCTGGATTTGTCCACGAAGTTCTTTAAAAGCTTTCAACAACTGGTCCAGCCCCTTGACCGGTTTCAGGTTTCCGACAAAAACCACCGTTGGCGCGTCGGCGTCAATCCCGAGCCGCAGCCTTGACTCCGATTTGTCCTGCGGCCGGTACTGCTTGCGATCGACACCGTTATAGATGACATGGATTTTGTCAGTCTCAATCCCCTGCCCGCTCATCACTTCTTTTAACGCTTCACTGACCGATACGACTCCGGAGGCATTGTCCAGCGCCGACAGTATTCGTCTCTTTCGTCCCCGGTAGTCGAGATATTCGTTTATATCGGTGCCGTGCACTTTCACGACGTATGGCAAACCGTGGTCCCGGGCTATCAGCCCCGCCGCGAACGCATCGGGCCACGTCCAGGTAACATATATAACGTCGGGTCCCCAATCGTCGATGATCCGTCCGATCGCTTTCCGGGTCCCCCGGTAGTACAGCGGTCCGTGAAACTCCCGGCCAACAAGCGGCAGGTACGGGTAACGCGGGTACCACACCGGCAATCCGCCGATTTCGTCCGTATGCGGCACCCTGGCCGCCCGCCCGGAACTGGCCAGACGCGGCGCCAGTCCCATCCCGGGAAATGCGGGTACGGGGGCCACCACCTTCACGTCAACACCCGTCGCGGCCAGCGCATTGAACTGGTTCAGATTAAACAGGCCCCGCCGCGGTTCGAACTGGTTCGGAAACAGGTTCGAAATCGCCAGGACTTTCAAATCTCCGGACGTCTTATCCAAGTAACTCCCCGTATATTCGTTCGTATCCGCCAATCATCGCGTCGATACTGAAATCCTTACGCACCCTTTCACGACCACGTGCACCCATTTGTTTTGCTTCTACCGGGTGTTCGATCATCCATTTCATTGCGTCGGCAAGGGCATCGGGATCCCTGACCGGTACGATCGTTCCGGTGACTCCGTTTTTGACAACTTCAGGATTTCCGCCAACATCGGTCGCTACGATGGGAAGGCCCACCGCCATCGCTTCGAGAAGTGTGATCGACAGCCCCTCGGAATACGACGACAGTACAAACAGGTCGAGGCCGGCCAGTAGATGCGGCACATCACCGCGGTTACCCATAAAAGTGACGTTGGCGGAAATACCCAGCCCTTCGACGTCGTTTTCCAGATCCCCGCGAAGCTCACCGTCGCCGACAACAAACAACCTCGCCTGCGGGTACGACGGAAGCATCGCGGCAAAAGCACGGAACA
>CAYUDF010000010.1:0-16420 GCA_964443465.1 uncultured bacterium | reverse complement strand
GCATAAAACGAACGGCTGAGGCTCTGGACTCCACCCTGGACCAGGCCGATCACACCCGCCAGTACGTAGAATTCCCACACCGACTGCATCCGGTAACCCCAGATCGTCACACCGATATAAACAACAATCCCCGCGACAATACCGTTCCTTGCTCCGACTCGCTCGCCGATCCTGCCAAACAGAAGTGCCGCCGGGAATCCGACGAACTGGGTGATCAACAGCGCGACAATCAGGCTGTTGGACGGGAATCCCAGGGCCAGCCCGTAGTCGACGGCCATCCTCACAATCGTGTGAACGCCGTCGATGTATAACCAGTATGCGAACAGGAAAATCAGTATTGTTCTGAATTCCCGAATCCGCCTGAAGGTGGAAACCAGGTCCCCGAGCCCCTTCTTCACCCGGTCCGCGGCGCGCCGGGCCGACTGTTCCACCCGGCCCTCCCGTACGAACCGCGCCAGGGGAATCGAAAACAAGATCCACCACACCGACACCGTTAAAAACGAAAGCCGCACCGCCTGGTCCGGCCCGGACAATCCGAAGGCCGAAGGATGGAGTGTCATCAGGACGTTGAGCGTGAACAACACGCCGCCGCCCAGGTATCCCAGGGCGAAACCGAACGCGGAAACAAAATCTCTCCGGTCCGGTGGCGCGACAAAGACGAGCAGGGAATCATAGAATACATTGGCTCCGGAAAACCCCAGAATCGCGACGACGTACACGATCGCCGCGGCCAGCCACTGCGCCTCCGGCACAAAAAACAGCGCCGCTGTGGCCGCTACTCCCGCCCCGGCAAACCACAACAGGAAGGCCCGCCGGGCGGCGGACCCGTCGGCGACGGCGCCCAGCACCGGGGCGAGCACCGCCACCAGCAAACTGGCCGTCGAGCTGGCCAGCCCCAACCGCAGCGTGCTGGTGGTCGCCTCCACGCCGGCGCACCAGAACTGTTTGAAAAACAGGGGAAAAAACCCCGCCATCACCGTCGTGGCAAACGCCGAGCTTGCCCAATCGTAGAGGGCCCAGGACCACACCACGTGGCCCGGTTTGTGGGCGCCGGTCACAGTGTCTCCCCGGGCGACCCGCCGGCCGGTGGGAAACCCACGTCGGGACGGGAATTTTTACTCGCCATACGAATAAATCCTTTTAACTTTCGGCCAATTTCGTTAGTATCCATCCATTGTCAAGATTGTCATCCTACCAACATTCTACCCGACTTACATAAAGATGTGAAAGGAGCATGGGTATTCATTATGGATAACAAACAGATTGATTCCTTCCAGGATGAAAACAGGAAATTTTCGCCGCCACAGGCGTTTGCCGAAAAAGCTCGTATCAAGAGCTTTGAGGAGTATCAGAAACTGCACAAAGAGAGCCTCGAAGACCCCGAAGGTTTTTGGGGTAAGATTGCCGACGAACTTCACTGGTACAAGAAGTGGGACAAGGTTCTCGACGAGAGCGACGCCCCGTTTTACAAGTGGTTCGTGGGTGGCAAAACCAATATTTGCTACAACTGCGTTGACCGCCACGTTGAAGCCGGACTCGGCGACAAACCCGCGATTCTGTGGGAAGGCGAGCCGGAAGACCGCTCGGCGCTCACCTACTCCGATCTTCTCAAGGAAGTCCAGATCTTTGCCAACGCGCTCAAGAAACTGGGCATCAAAAAGGGCGACCGCGTCGCCATCTACATGCCGATGATTCCCGAACTGGCCATCAGCCTCCTGGCCTGCGCCCGTATCGGCGCCGTCCACTCGGTGATTTTCGCCGGTTTCTCTTCGGATTCGATCAAGGACCGCGTGCTCGACATGGAAGCCAAAATGGTTATCACGTCGGACGGCGGCTGGCGTCGCGGCAAGGTGCTGCCCCTCAAGGATATCGTTGACGAGGCAGTCAAAGACGTCGATTGCGTCGAGGCCGTTCTGAACGTAAAACGTTCCCCGGACCCCGAGCCGTATCCGTGCAAGATGAAAGACGGACGCGACCACTGGTACCACGACGTCATTAAAGATGTATCCCCCGATTGTCCCTGCGTGGAGCAAGACGCCGAAGACATGCTGTTTCTGCTGTACACCAGCGGAACCACCGGCAAGCCCAAAGGCATCATGCACACCACCGGCGGTTACATGACCTTCACGTACCTCACAACCAAGTACGTCTTCGACATGAAACCCGACGACGTATACTGGTGCACCGCAGACATCGGCTGGATTACCGGCCACAGCTACATCGTCTACGGACCGATGAGCAACGCCGCAACCTGCGTCCTGTTCGAGGGTGCTCCCAACTGGCCGGACGAAGGCCGTTTCTGGGATATCGTCCAGCGCTACAAAGTGTCGATTTTCTACACGGCACCGACAGCGATTCGCGCCTTCATGAAGTGGGGCGATGACTGGCCGAACAAGTACGACCTTTCTTCACTGCGCCTCCTGGGCACGGTCGGCGAACCCATCAACCCCGAAGCGTGGGTGTGGTACCACGAGATGATCGGCAAGAAAAACTGCCCGATCGTGGATACCTGGTGGCAGACCGAGACCGGCGGCATCATGATTTCGCCGCTTCCGGGATTTGTTGATACCAAGCCGGGCAGCGCGACGATTCCGTTCTTCGGTGTCGACGCCGCGATCCTCACCGAGGGTGGCGAGGAAGCGGGTGCCGGACTGCTCTCGATCCGCAAACCGTGGCCGGGCATGCTGCGCGGCATCTACGGTGATCCCGAGCGCTTCAAGAACACCTACTTCTCCAAGTGGGAAGGACTGTACTTCCCGGGTGACGGCGCCAAAAAGGATGACGACGGTTACTACTGGATCCTTGGCCGCGTCGATGACGTTGTCAACGTCGCCGGGCACCGGATCGGAACCGCCGAGCTCGAGAGCGTTTTCGTGGAACACGAAGCGGTCGCCGAGTCCGCGGTGATTGGTGTCAAACACGAGATCAAGGGCCAGGCACTGGCCGCCTTCGTGAGTCTCCGCACCGGTTACGAAGGATCGGAAGAGCTCCAGAAGGAACTCACCAAGATGGTGATCGGTAAAATCGGGAAGTTTGCAATCCCGGAACGGATCATTTTCTCGGCGGATCTGCCCAAAACGCGTTCGGGCAAGATCATGCGACGTCTGCTCCGCGACGTGGCCGAAGGCCGCGCACTGGGTAACGTTACCACCTTGGCGGATCCCAGCGTGGTCGAGCAGCTCAAACAGCAGTACACCGACGAATAGAATCGGTTCTGCGAGCAAAAGGAAAAAGGCCGTCGCTTCCGCGACGGCCTTTTTTTTGTTGCCCGAACCGGGCTGTTCAATTGCTTAATCCCGGGCTCCCGGTACTGCCTGCGCCAGTTCCTTCAGGGCTTTCTCCAGGATACCAAGCTGTTCCTGGAGGGACGACCAGGTCTCCAGTATTTCTTCCTTGCAACCGCGGTCCCTGCCCAGGAATTCCAGATCCCTGGCTTTTACGGTCGCCGGTTCGTAACAGAAATTCGAAACGGCGCCTTTGAGGCTGTGCGCGGCCTTCCTGAGATTTTCCGGGTCGTTATTTTCGATGGCGTCTCTCAGGGGATCGATCATCTCGGGAAGGCTGGTAAGGAATACCTCGGCGAGCTTGCTCAGAATCTCGGAGTTTCCGCCGACTCGTTCCAGAAGTGTATCAATATCCAGGACGGTGGTATTGCCGTCCGGCGGTTTGGTATCGGGGGTCAACACTCCATTGCCTGCTTTTAACAAATCGTCCATGGGATTCTCTCCAATCGTTTGTTTGATGCCATTTTGTTCGGCGAACTGTGCGACCACCTTGTAAAGCGCACGAAATAATCGGGGGGGCTCGACGGGTTTCGTGACGTATTCATCCATGCCGATCTGGAGACATTTTTCCCGGTCGCCGCGCATCGCGTGAGCGGTAAGACCAATGATCGGCATGTGTCTGCCTGTGTTATTTTCCATTTTCCTGATCTGCCGGGTTGCCTCAAATCCGTCCATCACCGGCATCTGCACATCCATCAGCACCGCGTCGAATTGTTCCTGGGCCATGGCCGCCAGCGCGTCCTGTCCGTTGCCGGCGACGCGGATGGTGTGACCTTCCTGTTCGAGGACCAGTTCCGTCAGTTCCTGGTTGATCTTGTTATCTTCCGTCAGCAGGATGTGCAGGGCAAGAACACGGCTGGTTTTGGCGGAGCCGACGCGGGCCGGGCCGCTGATAAAATCGATGTTAGAAGCGCCTGCCGCCGTCATCAGTGCATCGAGAAGCGCCGATTCCTGGATGGGTTTGGCGAGCAGCGACGTGATGCTGAGCTTTTCAACTGTTTCCGGTGAAACCGTCTCCACCGGATTGGTGAGCAGGATCAACTCGGGTTGGGTGATGTCGCTCGTGCTTCGAATGACCGTGGCCAGATCATTCGCCTTTTCGTCGGTACACTCCGCGTCCGCGATGACCAGGCCGAACGGCCGGCCCTGTTCCTGCGCTTCGCGGATCTTGTCCATTGCATCCCGGACTGTATCGCAGGACGTGACGTTCATGTCCCAGTGCAGGAGCAACTCATTGATAATGCCCCGGGTTGTAAAACTGCCGCAAGCAACGAGCACCGAACTGTCGCGCAGAATCTGACTCGATTCCGGCACGCTGGATTTGTGATGGCTGACCCGTAGCGGAAGGTCGAAACTGAATGTGCTGCCTTCGCCCAACGTGCTTTGCACTCCGATGTGGCCGTTCATCATGTCGACCAGTTTTCTGCAAATCGTCAGGCCCAGTCCGGTCCCGCCGAACGTCCTCGACGTGGATCCGTCCGCCTGCGAAAACTCTTCGAATATCATGCCCTGTTTGATAGCCGGAATTCCGACGCCCGTGTCGTGGATGGAAAACTTCAATGTCGCCAGGTCGTTCTTGTCGTCGAGCTCCACCAGGGAGGTCTCCAGTACGATTTCACCGTGTTCGGTAAACTTGATGGCGTTTCCCAGCAGGTTCAGTATGACCTGCCTGATGCGGAACGGATCCCCGATGAGGTGGTCCGGCACATCGGGGCTGATCCGATGGGCGATATCCAGTGTTTTTTCGTGCGCCTTTATAGCAACTGTGTCGACCGCTTCCGCCAGTGTTTTTCTTAACTCAAATTCGACTTCTTCCATCTCCAGTTTGCCGGCTTCGATCTTGGAAAAGTCCAGGACGTCATTGATGACCGTCAGAAGGCTCTCGGCGGATGACTGCACCGTGTTGAGATAATGTTTCTGTTCTGCATCCAGGCGGGTGCCAAGAGCAATTCGTGTCATGCCGATGATGCCGTTCATCGGCGTGCGGATTTCGTGGCTCATGTTGGCGAGGAACTGGCTTTTGGATCTGTTGGCCAGTTCCGCCGCGTCCTTGGCTTCGCGCAACTGCAGCTCGATGCGCTCGCGTTCCCCGATCTCCTCCCGGAGTTCGATGGTGCGCTCGTCCACCCGGCGTTCCAGGCTGAGCCGGGCCTCGTCGACGGCGATATCGCGCTGTTGTATCTGCGCCAGCAGAGCGTTGAACCCGTCGACCAGCGTCCCGATTTCGTCGTTACCCGGTCGCTCCGCTCGAATGGAAAAATCCTGCAGCTCGCGAATACGTTCGACCAGTTGGGCCAGTCTGAAAATGGGTTTGGAGATGATCGCCTGCCACCGGGTCGTTATGGCCGAGGCGATCAGCGACGCGACAACGATCACAACCAGGAACAGGGTGATGAAACGCGACAGGTTGCGGTAGAAAAAATTCATGTCGACGGAAAGGAAAATCGTTCCGATTCGTTCACCGTCGATAATCATCGATCTGAACGTTGCCAGCTGGCCGTCGCGAAACGTATGGCCCTCGGGCTGGACCGGAGGCGGCTTAAAATTCTGTGGAAGGTTTTCGCGGGCATAAACGCTGAACACTTTCCCGTCGGCCGTGTATACACACGCCGACAAAACATGTTCGATCGACCGGAGTGTGGCCAGCGATTCGCCGGCGGCTCGTTGGTCGTCGAACAACACCGCGGCGGAAGTGGCGTTGACGAGCACGTCGGCGAGCACGTCCATCTCCCTCGCCGTGCGGTCGCGAACCGACATCCACTGGAAAAGAGCGATTATCGTAGCGGCAAACACCAGGGCGAACACGCTGGTAACAAGACTCATCGTGATGAGTTTCGAACGGATCGTCATATTTCTAAGTGCGCGATCGATCAACGTTAACCCCGGTGAAATCCCGCGATGAGTTGTTTTGTTATTTCGTAAGGTCGTAGTATCATGTGTTTTGTTCGTTACAGTTATCGGCCGAACTGGGCTTTAATTGACCGGTAATATGAGTCAAAACCGGCGAATCGTCGGACGTCGATCGCCGTGAAAATCTCAACAGAAAACCGAAGGGAAAATTATGCCGGGCGGGAAAACAGGAATTCACATCGACGAAAGATACACACACCACGAGATGCCCGGGGGGCACCCCGAATCACCCGCCCGGATCGCCAGGCTGCTGCAAAACCACGGTATGTTTCAGCTGGATAACGTGTTGCACCTGGAGTCGGAGCGGCAAGCCGGCCGGGATGATCTGCTGCGTGTACACGAGACCGCTTATGTCGACCGCGTTGCGTCAACGGCGGGCAGGCCATACGTCATGCTCGACCCCGATACTCACACCTGTAAGTATTCGTACGAAACGGCGTTGTATGCTGCTGGTGCGCTGCTCGATACCATCGATGCCGTCATGAACGGCCGCGTGAGCAACGGCTTTGCGCTGGTCCGGCCGCCGGGCCACCACGCCGAGGCCGACAGGGCCATGGGATTCTGCCTGTTCAACAACGTGGCGATCGGCGCCCGGTATCTGCTGGAGAAATACGGCCTCGAACGCGTCCTGGTCGTTGACTGGGACGTCCACCACGGCAACGGCACCCAGCATTCGTTCTACGGGGATAACAACGTGTTGTTCGTCTCCACGCACCAGTCCCCGTGTTATCCCGGGACGGGGCGTGTGGGGGAGACGGGTTCGGGCGACGGCGCCGGATACACCGTAAATATTCCACTGCCGCCGGGATGTGGCGACGCCGAATACGCCGCCGCCTTCGACCGCGTAGTAAAACCCGTCGCCAAAGCGTACAAACCGCAGTTCGTCCTTGTGTCGGCCGGGTTCGACGCCCACAGACTCGACCCCCTGGCCGGCATGGATGTCACCGAAGCCGGCTACCGTTTTTTCACGTCGGCGGTGATGGAGATAGCGGCCGAATCGGCGGGAGGCAGGATCGCCGCTGTGCTGGAGGGAGGATACAACCTCGAAGCGCTGGCCAGTTCGGTGACAACCGTTGTTTCAGCGCTGGGTGACGGGGCAGGAGAGAGCGACGCGTATTCTGCGATCGAATCGCTTGCACAGTCCGAAACCGACCGGCTGCTGGAGCCCGTCGTGTTTGCCCTTTCCGGATTCTGGTCTTTGTAGACTGTGGGGCTAGTCGTCGCAGGTCTCCGGCGGGTCACTCGTCATGCGGCGCCATACGTCCAGGACGGTGGCACCCATCAGGATCAACATCGAAAACATATACATCCACGTGAGGAAAAACGTACCGCCGGCAAGCGCGCCGTAGATTGCGTGGCGTCTCGTGATGTAAATGGTCAATGTCGCCCCCATCATCTGAATGAGCGCCCAGATGGCCGCGACAACAAACGCAACAATGACGGCGCGGTACCATTTTGGAGTTTTCACCGTAATGGTCATGTAGATAACAGTCAGAAAAACACCGATTCCGGCCATCGAAAACGCCCGCCTGGGAATATAACTGGACACCGGTTCGAATTTCGGCGCGGCCAGAAAGATACTGACCGAATAATCGGCCACAGCCCCCAGCGACAGAAACACGACGGCGCCGAATACGTATGCCATAAACAGCAACCGGCCCTTGATGAAGCTGATTCGTTTGGTCGCACCCATCGCGCCGTTGATGCCCCAGTCGATGGCTTCGAACAGACCCATTGATACAAAAATCAGGCCGATCAGACCCAGGACCCCGAACGTCTGCCAGCTGTCGACGGTGCTGCCGAGTGTTTCGAGGATCTTTTCCCCAAGACCGGGGGGCAGAATCGCCAGCATGTTCTGGGCAAGACTGTTAAATGCTTCCGGATTGCGGCGGAACAGGAGACCGCTGACCGCCGTGGTGATAAACAGAAACGGGATCAATCCCAGCAGGAAATAGAACGCCAGTCCGGCCGCCATAAAAGGCACCAGCCGGCGGGTGTAGCATTGCCAGATTCTCAGAATCAGTTCACTGATGTTGGTCAGGTATCTCAACGGTCCTCGTCCTGCTCGGGGTTTTGGCGGTAGATCAGTCCGAGATTACTCTCCATCTCCGCTATTCGCAATCACAACCTCACCAAACCTTGCCCGGCGCAAAAATATCAGGTAGATTCAGTCGATGGAAAACATAAAAGACAACGTAAAAAAAGTTCGCGAACGCGTGGAAACCGCACTGGACCGTTGCGGGCGGTCCGGTGAAACGGTCACCGTGGTGGGTATCACCAAAACGTGGGGGGCGGACATGGTGGACGCCGTTCTCGAAGCCGGCATTAACCACGTTGGAGAAAACAGGGTGCAGGAGTTCCTCGCCAAACACGAGCAGGTCAAGAGCCCGTGCGACTGGCACCTGGTAGGGCACCTGCAACGCAACAAGGCGACAAAGGTAGTGGGGAAGTTCTCCTGCATACAGTCACTGGACAGCATCCGACTCGCGTCCGTACTGGATCGCCTCAGCGGCGAGGCCGGCATTCGCACAAATGTTTATATGCAGGTTAACACCTCCGGCGAAGCAAACAAGAGCGGGTTCGGCCTCGATGAAGCCGCCGAGCGCGCCGAAGAGTTGTGCGTCTTTGAGAACCTCGACTTGACGGGGCTGATGACAATCGGTCCGGTGTCGATGGATCCGATCCAGACGCGCAACTGCTTCAGGCAACTGTTCAGGCTCCGGGAACACATTAACCGGGCGACCGGCCGCAACCTGACACAGCTGAGTATGGGGATGACGGGTGATTTCGAGGTGGCAATCGAAGAAGGCGCCACGGTGGTAAGATTGGGCCGGATACTGACCGGGGAACGCACGTCTTGACGCGGTGTATTACGGGAAACCCGGTTTGCCGGGTGAAATAAAAATTACCATCGGTGGGTCATTTGTGTATGCTCCCCGTTGGAAATACGATCCCGTGACCGGAATTGCCTGCGATTTAACTTGCAGTAATAAAATAAATTACGCTTTATTTCGAAAGCCGGTCGATAACGGGGTAATTGGCGTACTTATTGCATTTTGCACGTTTTATTGAGAAAGTACGCCCATTGGTCGTGGCTGGTGGTAGAAGTGTGACCGGCGGGGCCGGCCAGAACACAATCCGTCTGGAGGACAGAGATGCGTATCACACCGTTGGATATCCGCAAACAAGAATTCAGAAAAGCGATGAGGGGGCTGGATGCCGAAGAAGTACATGCATTTTTGTCCACGGTCGGCGATGAATATGAATCTATATTAAATGATAACAAGGCGTTACGTGAGCGCCTGCTCGAACTCGACGACAAGGTCCAGGAATACCGCACGATGGAGAGAACCCTTCGGGACACGCTCCTGACGGCGGAGCGGGTCACGCTGGAGGCCAAGGAAAACGCCCGGCGCGAAGGCGGACTGATTATCAAGGAAGCGCAGATCGAAGCGGAAAAAGCGCTCCGGGATATCAACACAAACGCGATGAACCTGCGCCAGGAAGTTTCACAGCTGCGCGGCCAGCGCGAGAGCTACCTGGGCCGCATGAAAGTGATCGCTGAGTCACTTCTGAAGTTTATCGAAAGCGCCGACACGGATTTTCAGGAGGAAGACAAGGCGTTTGGCGTGCAGCCCCCGGCAGAGAAACCTGTTCCGACGCCACCGGTTGACAAAAGTGAAAACGAAGACCTGTTCAAAGCGACGGCCGCAAAGGAATACAACGTGGACGCGGAACCGGAGGTCGAAGTTATCGAGAGCAAACCCGAGTTCGTGCCCGAATCACGGGTGGTTCCCGACACGAGCGCCGGCGACGTGGAGTCACAGGCGCGCGGCACCGGCGTTCCGCCGGAGATGCAGCCGGGAACCCAGGATTCGACGGTTGTGGACACGCGCCATCTGGCCGATGGCCCACCCGAACAGGACCGGTCCGGTGTGGAGACGAGGACTCAGGACCAGGCACCCGCTGCGGAGGACCCCAACCAGGCCTTGTCGGATATCAACGATATTATCGAACGCATGGCGGACGGACAACGCGAGATGATGGGTGAGATCAAGACAACACCCGCGACACCGCCAATCGATCCGATGACCAGCCAGCCACAGTTTCAGCCGATACCGCCGCCCGCCGTCGATCAGACGGTGCAGCCGTCGATCGCCATTCAGACGGCGCCACCGGTCCAGACGGTAACGCGGCCGTGGGATGCGCAACCGGCGCAGACGTCGGTCGACACGCTGGAAACCGTTCTGCCGCATCAGCCCGTTCCGGTTGGTGGCGCGTGGGAAAGTGTACCGGAAGTGGCGACCGCCCTGGAGCAGCCCCCGGCAGAATTGCCGGAAACTGATAACCAGTCTGAGGTGCCAACGGGTCCCGGCGTAACCAGCGAGTTGTCGCTTGAAGAGATAAAGCGCGATCTGGAAAAACGAATTGCCCACGAGAAAGAGGATAACGGCTAGGAAGGCTAGGCTGGCATAAGCACAACAGTTCAGAGCTTGCCGCTTCCGGGTCGTCCCGGGACGGCAAGCTCTCTTTTTTTGCCTGTGGAATTGGGTGACCGGAGATATGGCTTCCACATCATTTTTTGTTCTGCTAAAATCCCTCATTTGTCGATCCCGAATGTAGTGTACGCTGGAAGCGGACCGTACACGGCGGTCCCGAATACGAAGCGGCGGGCAGAAGAGAGGACCAACTTGACAGGACTATACGAAAAAATCCAGGAAGCGACAGAATTCATCCTGGAGAAAACAAAAACGAGGCCGGCATTCGGCCTGGTGCTTGGAACCGGTCTGGGCGGCATTGCCGATGAGATCGAAACCGACGCTGTAATTCCTTACGGCGAGATCCCGCACTTTGTCGAATCAACGGGGATCGGACACGAGGGTAATCTCGTTATCGGCAGACTGGGCGGGAAGCGTGTGGCGGCGATGCAGGGACGGCTTCATTATTACGAGGGTTACTCGATGACGGAGATCACGTTTCCGATCCGGGTGGTTCACGCCCTCGGCGCCGGGGAACTGATCATTGCCAACGCCGTTGGCGGGATGAGTTCACACCTCGATCTGGGAGACATCGTGGTCATCACCGATCACATCAACCTGATGGGCGACAATCCATTGATCGGGGCAAACGACGAACGACTCGGCCCCCGGTTTCCGGACATGTCGCAACCATACGACAACGAGCGGCGCAAACTGATCGAATCGATCGCGCTGGAAAACGATATCACCGTCCGGCGGGCCGTGCTGGTCGCCGTGGCGGGGCCGAATCTTGAAACGGCCGCCGAGTATCGCTTTCTGAGGCGGGTTGGCGCCGACGTCGTGGGAATGTCGATGGTCCCCGAGAACCTGGTCGCCATTCACAGCAACATGCGCGTGACGGGTTTGGCGATTGTCACGGACCTGTGCAGACCCGACTCGCTCGAGCCGGCGAATATTCCCAAAATCATCGCCACGGCCAAAGAAACAGAACCCAAATTGAGAAAACTGATTCTGGAATTTCTGCAGAAAGTGTAATCACGGTAGTCCAATGAGCAATCAGATACCCGTAAAGTTGCCGTCGGCCGACAACGCGCCCAGGGCCGAAGAAGCGATCATCTCGTACTGGGATCGCAACAATACCTTCAAACGATCGGTCGAGGAACGCCCCGAAGATAACCGTTACGTGTTTTACGAGGGCCCGCCAACGGCCAACGGCCGGCCGGGTGTGCACCACGTGATCGCACGCCTGTGCAAGGACCTCGTTTGCCGGTACAAAACGATGCAGGGATATCGAGTTGTTCGAAAGGCCGGCTGGGATACACACGGTTTGCCCGTGGAGATAGAGGTGGAGAACCAGCTCGGCATCAAGAACAAGGACGAGATCGAAAAATTCGGCGTCGCCGAATTCAACGCGAAGTGTCGTGAGAGCGTGTTCCGGTACGAAAAAGACTGGGTCGAATTTACACGGCGCACCGGGTACTGGCTGGATCTGCACGATCCCTATATCACCTGTGAGAACGACTATATCGAAACGGTCTGGTACATCCTCGCCGAGATCTGGAAAAAGGGATTGCTGTACGAGGGGCACAAAGTTGTGCCGTACTGCCCGCGGTGCGAAACGTCGCTGTCCAGCCACGAGGTAAGCCAGGGGTACAAGGACGTCAAGGATCCTTCAATATTCGTCAAATTCAAGCTGAACGATTCGGACGGCGAAAAATTTCTGGTGTGGACCACCACGCCCTGGACGCTGATCTCCAACGCCGGGCTGGCTGTGGGCGAGTCATTTGATTACGTGCGGGTGCGGCACAACGACGAAACCCTGATCCTCGCCGAGTCGCGGCTGGAAGTGCTGGACGGTGAGTACGAACTGATCGACAAGGTCAAGGGATCGGAACTGATTGGGGCGACATACGAACCGTTGTTCGATTTTTTCCTCGGGGAGGAAGGCGCGTTCGAGGTACACGGTGGGGACTTTGTAAGTCTCGACGATGGTACCGGCATCGTACACATCGCGCCCGCGTTTGGCGAAGACGACTACAAGCTGCACCTCAACAACGGGGTACCCCTGCTCCAGCCCGTTTTGCCCAACGGCACGTTTGAGGACAGGATCGGACCGTGGGCGGGGCGATTTATAAAGGACGCCGACACCGATATCATCGTGGCGCTCAAACACGCGGGAAAACTTTACAAAAGCGGTAAGGTGGAGCACTCATATCCCTTCTGCTGGCGATGCACCACACCGCTGGTGTACTACGCGAGAAAATCGTGGTACGTCCAGACGACCGCCTTCAAGGACAAGTTGATCGAAGCCAATAAAAAAATTAACTGGATTCCAAAAGAGGTGGGGGAATACAGGTTCGGCAACTGGCTGGAAAACAACGTCGACTGGTCGCTTTCGAGAGAACGATACTGGGGGACTCCGCTGAACGTGTGGGTCTGCGAAAAATGTGATTACAAACACGCCGTCGGGTCTATCGCGGAACTGGAAAAAATGAGCCGCAATTTCCCGGAGGATCGGTCCAAACTCGATCTGCACCGGCCGATGGTGGATGGCCTCGAACTGGATTGCCAGGAATGTGACGGTGTGATGAAGCGTGTTTCCGAGGTGATCGACGTCTGGTTTGATTCGGGCAGTATGCCGTTCAGCCAGTACCACTATCCCTACGACGAATCGGGAATGTTCAAGAACCAGTTTCCCGCCGACTTTATCTGCGAGGGTATCGATCAGTCGCGCGGCTGGTTTTACTCGATGCTGGCGATTTCGGTGTTTCTCACCGGCGAGAGTTCGTACCGGAACGTGTTGTGCACCGAACTCATCCTGGACAAGGATGGCCTCAAGATGTCGAAGACCCGCGGTAATACCTACGCCCCGGGGGATCTCCTCGACAAAGAGGGGGCCGACGCGCTGCGGTGGTACCTGGCGACGTCCAGTCCGCCGTGGGTACCAACGAAGTTCGATCGTAAAGGCGTCGTCGAGTCGTCCCAGAAAATGCTGGGTACCCTGCGAAACGTCTACTCGTTTTACGCCATGTACGCTGCAATCGACGAATACCAGTTTGAAAAGGACAAACCGGGCGAGCTCAGTATTCTCGACCGGTGGATTCTGTCCCGTTTTCACTCGACCACGGCCGAAGTGACGCAGGATCTGGATGGCTACGAATTGACACGGGCAGCCAGGAGATTGCAGTCGTTTCTACTGGACGAATTGAGCAACTGGTATGTGCGCCGTTCGCGCCGCCGTTTCTGGAAAGGCGAGATGGGGCCGGACAAAATCGCCGCCTACTATACATTGTACTCAGTGCTGGACGGTATTGCCCGGTTGCTTGCGCCGTTCACACCCTTTGTGGCGGAGGAACTGTTTCTCACTCTCAGGGGGATCGGGCCGGATACCGAAAACGACCGGAGCGTACACCTCGAATCGTTTCCCCGGGCCGACACATCCGTCATCGACGAGTTGCTGGAGAAGCAGGTTCAGGTGGCGATGACCGTGTCGTCGCTCGGCCGCAACGTAAGAAACGAAGCGGGTATCCGCGTCAGACAGCCTCTTTCGGAACTGATACTGCACAGCGACGACGAGCGCGTGGCTTCGTTTCTCGACGAAAAAGAAGTTGTCGCATCGGTCATCGAGGAATTAAACGTCCGCTCCGTGAAAGCGGCGGATTCGGTGTCCGAATACGCCGAACTGAAAGCAAAACCAAATTTCCCCGTGCTGGGAAAACGATTCGGGAAACGCGTCCCCGAGATCGCAAAAGCCGTTGGCCTGCTTGACACCGGATCCCTGATTGCCTTTAACAAAACGGGAGAGGTGGTCATCGAGGGAACCGACGGCCCAGAGACGCTCACACGGGAAGATCTGACGGTGGAGACGATGGGCAAGGGTGGGTTTGGCGTCAACGCGGACCGCGGTATCACCGCCGTTCTCAACCTGGATATATCCCACGATCTCAGACTGGAGGGTCTTGCCAGGGAGGCCGTCAACCGTCTGCAAAACCTCCGCAAGAAGGCGGGTCTGGAAGTGACCGACAGAATCCAGATCAACTACGAGGACAACGAATCGGTGTCGGAAGTATTTCAGACCCAGGGTGAGCTGATCCGGGGCGAAACACTCGCTGTCGATTTATCGCCGGGGGCGCCCGGATGGGAAGACGAAGTGTCCTTCAAAATCGACGAAACAGAATTCCATCTGTGGCTCCGAAAGGCCGATTGACCCTTCAGATTTCTCTGCCCCCCGTCGAAATACGGAAAGAATAGGGATTGACAGGGTGTAAACCTGATAGTATCTTTCCAACGCTTGAGGCAGGAGGCCGGGGTCTCGAACTTTAATGGTAGGAAAGGCTTACGCCAGATGAACAAGCGTGAGTTGTTAAAATTCCAAAAGCTCATCGAAGCTGAGAAACAAAGGATTCTCGAGAAACTTGGTTTGATCGAGGAAGAGATCGCGGGCCTGCGCGCGAGTCGATCCGGCAACCAGAGCTACTCCAACCATATGGCCGATATCGGCAGCGACGCGATGGAAACCGAGCAGGCGTTCCTGCACGCCAGCAAGGGCACCAACTACCTGCTGGCGCTCGAAGATGCCCTCAAGCGAGTAGAAAAAGGTATCTACGGGACCTGCGAATCCTGTGAAAAGACAATCCCGGAACGCCGCCTGCAGGCGTACCTGGCTGCCCGTCTGTGTGTCGACTGCAAATCCAATTTCGAGAAACTCCAGAGGAGCTGACGTGGGGTTTCTTATCCCTGCCGTGGTCGTCATCCTTGTCGATCAAATAACCAAACAACTTGCCTGGCGTTACTTCGATGTCAGCGGATTCACGGATATTATTCCCGGTGTGCTTCGCATCACCCTGGTTAAAAACGCCGGCGCGGCGTTTGGCATGTTCGAGGGCGGACGTATTTTTTTTATTGTCGCCAGCCTGATCGCCGCGGCAGTCATCCTTTATATCGGATTCCGTTTGCCCCCGACAGAACGGCTGAAACGAATACTGCTCGGGTTGATCCTCGGTGGCGCCATCGGCAACCTGATTGACAGGATCTACGACGGAGCCGTCATCGACTTTATCGAAATGGGGATCGGGGGACACTGGTGGCCCGTGTATAACGTGGCGGATATCGCCGTTTCCGTGGGCGCCGTTCTGCTCCTTCTGCAGCTTCTGTTCATGACGCAGCATCCAGCCGACGAACCGACGGAACCACCGGTCACCACATCCGGACCCGCGTCGGAAGAATCAAAGACCTCCTGACCATTCATGGATCCCTCGATGGATATGGAATTTACGGTGGCTTCTGAAGAAGAGGGCCAGCGTCTCGACCGCCTGTGCGCGGCCCATCATCCGCGGCTGTCCCGCAACCAGATACAGATTCTCAACAACAACGGCGGCGTTTTTGTCGACGGCAGATCACGACCGGACAGTTACACAATGTCGGCCGGCGAGAACGTGTCCATCACACCTTCTGCCGCGGAAAAAACGGGCTGGGACCCGGAGACAAGACCGGCTCCCGAACCGGACATCGCGGTCCCCGTCGTGTACCGGGATGAACATATTATTGTGGTCAACAAACCCGCCGGACTTGTAGTACATCCCGCGCACGGCAATCCCGGGGGCACGTTGGTCAACGCGCTGCTTGGAATGGGTTTTGAACTGCCTGCGCTGGGTGGGCCGAGCCGTCCCGGAATCGTACACCGGCTGGACAAGGACACCAGCGGCCTGATGGTCGTGGCCGGTTCCGAACCCGCTTATCGGGTTATGG
>CAYUDF010000009.1:0-16840 GCA_964443465.1 uncultured bacterium | reverse complement strand
CAACTTTTTATCCAGTCCCGGGGTGTAGCGGTCACTTCTGGCAAACCGGGGGCCCATCACCGCCGCGAAATCCTGAACGGCGCCTTTAGTCAACTCGGGAATGCGTTCAGCGGCGACAAAAATCGCGAGTGCAGCAGGGGAGAGCACAAAAAAGACGAGTAACTTGTCCACGTTGTTAGCCACGGTGTTAAACGCCGAATAAAGTGTGATTCTTGTGCCGTAGCTCAGACTGCCCGGTTCGATCGGCGCGTCCCGGGGAATTTTTTTCCACGTGGCGCGGGTGAGGACGATGTTCAACAGCGCCTGCACGCCGAGATAGATAACCAGCGGGACGAGTAGAGTGCCCGGCCGGACTGAAACCAAATAAATTATCAGGGAAGCCTGGACAACGGCCCCCAGACCTTCCAGCCTCAGAATTCCGACGAATTCCTCTTTACCGCTTTTTACCGCTTTCCACTGCACCAGGCCGAAGGCGAACAGGAAGAGGCCTGCCGCTACAAAAAAACCGTTAACCAGCGGGCCGGGTTGAACGACGCGGTAATACACACCCAGACCGGCCAGCAGGATAACGCCGGCAAGTCCACACAGCAGTGAGCGGGGAACCGCCTGCCGGTATACACCCGAAAACCCCCGGGCAACGGATTGCGATATCGAATTGTTGAGACCGGGCAGAGTGAATATCACAAACAATGAAAGACAGGTGAGTATAAACTGGTACCGGCCGAACATTGTCTGGTCCAGCGCCCTCACGACAAAATACGTGGTCGCGATACCACACAACCTCTGGACGAGACGCAGGCTGAACACGGCTCCCGCGTTTTTCGCCAGTGTTCTGTAACGCAATACTATATCTGCTATTTTTGTTTCCAATTGGCTATTTCACTGGGTAGAACCTTAAATGGCGAGAAGATACACGCCAGGGCCAGATAAAATCGGCTGAGGAATTTATTTCGTTTTGCGTAATAAAATCGCGCGCGCGCCATCGCAATCGACGCCCGGTAGACCCGCTGTGATTTCAGGTACTCTTTGTGTTTTTCCCGCAACTGAAGCGTGGACTGCAACGGCCGGAACCCGGCCTTATCCGCCGACCGTGTGATAAACTGGGTAACCAGTTGTTTATCTACGGAGATAAAATGACCGCCTGACAGAGCCATCCGTATTGCGAAATCCCACTCCGCTCCCCTCCGGAAACTCTCGTCGAACAAGCCGGCTTCCTCGATAGTTTTTTTCCCGGCCAGCAGTGTGCAGCTCCCGAACTGCCCCCACACGAAACCAGGTTTCTGCCGGTGCCACAACAGAAAATCTGCCACGGCGGATCCCCGCGGTTCCGGTGGTTTTCTGCCGATGGCATTCACCAAACCCGTGTGTTCGATTCCGCTTTCCTGCAGTACGACTTTCCGATTTGCATAACACAGCGCACGATCCGTCCGATTGGCTTCGCAGTAGTCGACAAGTCTGGTTATCTGCCGGCTGACGCGATAGGGCAGACTCTCGTCGTCGTCGTCAAAAAAAGCGACGTAATCGCCAGTTGCCTCGATCATAATCGTGTTCAGCGCGCCTGCGTATCCCCTGTTGGATTCGTGCTGTATGAAACGGATATTTGTTTTGCCACCCGCAATACCCTTGATTACCGCTGCCGAGTCGTCGGTTGATGCATCGTCTATCACGATGATTTCGGTACGCGGCCAGTCCTGACCAAGCGCACTGTCGATCGCCCGGCCAATAGTATCTGCCGCGTTAAAGCACGTGACGCCGATGGTGACAAGCGGGGGGTTTGTGAAAATAGGGTTGCCAGTGTTCATACAGAGTTGTTGCCTGTTGGAAACCGAATCCGCTCCCGGCTAGACTTCAAACTCCTTGTCGAGCGCAAGCAGGTTTCTTTGAAATGGCTGGCCTTTGAAATCAAACGGGCGCATTACCAGTTTGTCTCTGAAAGATACAAATTCATTGACGGAGTAGTCCAGCTCTGTCAACAGATCCCGGATCTGAGGTCCTTGATCCTGTTGACCGTGGCGGTTCTTCTCGTACTCAAACAGTATAGCCGGTTTGAAACGCGCCAGCGTCGCAGCGCCGCCGGTTAGTACTTTAAGTTCGAATCCTTCCACGTCGATTTTAACAAAATCCAGCCTTTCCAGGTCGTGATCCGATACGTAGTGATCGAGTGTTCTGATTTCGACATTTCGTTTTTCAAACGCGTCGTCCCCCATAGCAGCGATATTTTCGTTCTCCGTAAACGTGCTGGTACCGCCCCTGAATTGTCCTTCCTTGACCTGTTGCATCTCCAGAGTTCCTGGCTGGTCTCCGAGGGCAAACGCGTTAATGTTCATCGCACGAAAACCGTTCAGGCGCGCGTTGGCCACAAGCCGCCTCCGGATGTGGTCAACCGGCTCAAACGCGTGGATATTGGCGGCGTTTCCCGATATCCGGGCCATTACGTTGCTATACACACCAATATTGGCGCCGATATCACAACACACTGCGCCCTTTTGCACAAACGCGTTTACAGCTGTGAAGTTGTTTCCGTCGTAATACTTCTCTCCGCGCAGAAGAGTTGCCTCAATTTTGTTTCCGGGTCCGGCGAACAGGCTGCAACTGCGGAACGGCACCACGGTTCTCGATCCGGGATGGTGTTGCATGAACTTGTTCATGCGACGGCTGGACAGCCAGTTCAGAACGTATTCGTAAAATGATTTTTCAGTCATCGAATATCTTTCTCATTTTAAAGCGGTCACCTCTTCACAACAGCCTGAATGTTGGACGGCAACATGGAATCGATTTCGTGTTTGTTGTCCACGGTGTTGACCGTGTCATACTGGGAAATGATTGCTTTATCCATAAACGGGACGGCCAGAAACATCAGTTCTACAAGCGGACGCACGAGTGGGAAAACCCGGCACTGTCTCAATATGCGCTGCAGAAGTATGCCGATCGTTTCGAACGGCTGGCTGGAACCCCGTAACATTTTAAACCCCGCCCAGTCTTTGAAAAGGTGTTGAAATGAAAACGGCGTGAAATGGAAAAAATCGTTGGGACCCTCATGGATCGAAAACACACCACTCGCTGAAATGATCAACTCGCCGCCGGATTTCAGTATCCGGTGCAGGTCGTCTATCAGCCGCTGGGGATCGGGTACGTGCTCCAGCAGACCGGTGCAGAGAATGACTTCGTAGGATTCATTCTCGATTTCAGCCAGTTGTGTGTAATAAAGATCGACGTGCAGGTCGGCGGGTTTGTTTTTACGCTTGGTGACCGCAAAAGCATTGGGGAAGTATGGCTTATAGTCGACGTCCTCGGAATGGACCACCAGCGTTTTTCGATCGGTGGCGAATTCGCGGCACAACCGATCGAGGTTACGCGTCGACCGCTTTTTTTTGACGAAACTGTAGCGCGTGAGTTTCATCCACAGCGATGGTTTTTCCGCGATCGGGTCGGTCATCCGGTGATCTCCTTCAAATGGTCAGCCAGTCGCAGTGACAAGGCCCCGATAGTATAAACCGGATTGGCGTAACCGTATACGGGAAAAAGAGATGGGCCGGCTACGAACAGGTTGTCGCTGCCGTGGACCCCGCAGTCCCCGTTTGTGACGGAATCTGCGGGATTCGTTCCCATCCGCGTGGCCCCCATAAAGTGCGAATGGATGCCGATGATGGGCCAGTCGTCCGTCTCGCGCAGTTTTTGATACTCGATATGCCCGATACCCCTGGCCACGACGTCTTCGTCCATCAGCCTGAAAAACTCCAGCACCGAAACCCGGTCCGGTTGTGAAAACACCCACTTGACGTCCACTTTCGGCATCCCGTTCGAGTCACAGGCGCTCGAGAGCATCAAACGGTTGTTTCGATCCGGATACTGGTCCAGAAAAGCTCGCAGTATAAACTTGCGGGCGCGGCGTTGGAAGCGGCCGAGGCGTCCAAGAACCTCAAACACCATTAGTCCGAATCCCGGCACGAACCCCCGAATCAGGGGGGTGCGATCGATCAGCGGCGAATCCATGGTGCTCGATTTCTTGATTTTTTCGAACAGCGTATTGGCCTGATACTCCAGAAACGGCAGCAACTGCACGTAATGGTTGAGCAACCGGTGCTGTTTCTGGGTTTCCGCGCTGAGTCCGATCCCGTATCTCAACAACCCACCGGAGACGTGTTCGTCGGTGAACAGGGCATGGTTCGTTGATACGGATTTGTTGAGTATCAACGACGCCATGTTGGCTTTGGGGTGGGTGGAGAGATAACGGCCGACATTGTCGTGGTCGTTTCCTATTCCTGAGTTCCGGACCGTTGTGGAGTTGAGCAGGAGGCGCGGTGTTTCGATTCCGCCGGCGGCCAGCACGAAATACCGGGCGTGTATCCGCCCGGTGTCTCCCCCGGGCAGTATGAATTCAGCGGTTTCGACAGTTTGCGTGTTGTTTGACTCGATCAACCGGACCACCGGCGCATTGAGGGCCAGCTTCAGGTTGGGGAACTGTTCCATGGCGGATTCGATATAGTCGCCCGCGAGGAACGGTTTTTTCGCCCACTGGAACGGCTTTGTTTCAATCGTTGATGAGATGAGGAAATTGTGTTCGGGAGTCCGGCGGTTGGCGAAGTATTCCGCGCCGGGAATACCCAGCACGTCACCAACTTTCCGGTAGTACGGTTCGATCTCAGCCCCTGATAACGGCCATCCGCTACCCGGTACCCAGTCGCGTCTCTGGAAATCGATCGCTTCGAAAGGCGCCAGGCGTCCCGCCCACAGGTTGGTCGCGCCTCCCAGTTGACGCGCGTGGTTGAACCGCAGGTCCGCGGACCCACTCACTTCCAGATGGTCGAGGGTATCCGAATCGTGGTCCGGCAGCTTTGATCCCGCCTCCACCACCAGCACGTCGATACCCGTCCGGGCCAGTTCGACCGCCACGATCGCGCCGGCGGGACCGGAACCGATCACGCAAACGGTTGTCCGCAATACCTCCAGTTCGGGGTGCTGCTTGATATCGGTAATACTGCTATCTGGCATTGTAAATGTCGATTAGTGGTCGATGGGCGCAAATTTACTGTTTTCGCGCTGAGAAAAACAGGTTAAACGCAATCTGGTGCGGCACCCGCAAATCGGGCCTGAAGAGACGCACCAGTTTGAAAGGGAGATCGATCCAGTGATGGTAGAAGATACCCCTCCGGTTCATGTACATCCCCCTGAACGAAAGAATCCGGACGGACCTGAAATAATCTGTCAGTTCAACCTCCAGTGAGTGCGAGGTGAAACTTTGTTCATGGCCCACTCTATGCGAGACCTCTCCGCATTTAGGACACTTCGAGCTGTGCCGGTCCAGGTCTTCGTTTTCCGGCACGGTACCGACGAAATACCCCCCGGGTGTCAACACTCGAAGGACCTCATTGAAAGTCCGGTACATTGTGTCCTTGTCGAGGTGCTCGACTACTTCTGTCATCACGACGAAGTCGAACAGGCCATCATCGAACGGAATATCCTGCGACCAGCCGCACCGCGCGTGCGATTCGTCCAGTTGGTATTTATCCCTGGCGAAATCTACAATCGACTGGGTTGGATCCAGGACGTACGCATCGTAACCGCGTTTCCGAAGCATACCCTCGAGCCGGGCGTCGCCCGTTCCGATATTAAGAACGCGGACAGGAGGACCGGCAGCGGGTGATTTCAGACGGTCGATTTCAGCGACTATTTTTTCAAGCCGCGGCCGATTGACCCGATAGTTTTCGTCAGTAGCGCGTTTTAACTGGCGGTCTTCCCACAAATTCTGTTGGCGTTTCTCGTCCATTTACTTTTCCCCAGGTGTCGGGCGGAAGCTATTATAGTCCAGACAGCCGATATTAGCGACCCGTGAGAACTTCCAGTATCAGGGTTTCCCACTTCGAAATCACGGCGTTGGGATCAAATTCTTGCAGACCCTCGCGCCCGGCGCCGCCCAGCCGCCCGCGCAGCGTGTCATCTGCTATCAGACCGCTGAGTCCGTGTTTGAGTGCGGATATGCGGTTCCGTGCCACCCCGGGATCGATCAGACGGCCGTTGACATCGTCCCGGACCAATTCACGGGTTCCCGGGCAGTCTGCGAAACCGATCACCGGCAGTCCGGCGGCCATCGCCTCGGCCGTAGCCAGGCCGAAACTCTCCACGCGGGACGGGACGGCAAACAGCTGCGCCGCCGCGTATTCGGACTCGATATCCGGTGTGGTTCCCGGCAGAAACACGCGATCCTTGAGATCGTGCCCGGTTACCTGGTCTTCGAGCAGACTGCGCAACCGACCGTCGCCGATAATCCGCAAGTTCCAGTCCGGAAACCTCCCGGCGACCCCGGCAAACGCCTCGATCAACGTGGCGTGATCCTTGTCTTCATCCAGGCGCCCGACGCTCAACACTGTTTTTTTATCGCTGATTTCACCGACGGGGTCGGCCAGACACGTCTCGCCGACGTGTACCGGATTCGGTATCGGCACCAAACGCTTGCGAAGAATTGCCGGGTAAAGAGACCGGACCGCCTGGGACAGAACCGTTACCCGGTCGGCGAGCAGGCAACCGAACGCGCACAGGGCGTATTCCAACCCGCGGCCCCGGTAGTACTCCGGCACTGTGTGCTCGCTGGCGATCAGCGGGAGACCCAGCGTCGTCGCAACCAGCGACATCGGCACAAACATGCTGTGCATGAACCCGATTGCCACGTCGGGCTGTTCTTCCTGCAACACCCGTCGCAAAGCGGGCAGCCGGCGCACAAAGTAGTGAAACCCCGTCGGTTTGTCCGTCGGTCCCAGTCCCAGGCAGATACGACGGACGTTTTCGTCCAGCGGATAAAAGCTCGTGCCGCCGGGAGCGTCGAAACTGAGCACAGTGACTTCGTGTCCCCTTCGCGCCAGTCCTGCCGTAACGATCGCCAGCACGTGTTCTGCACCTCCGCCGGGGACGTCCATCGCCTTGATTCCGAATAACAGTTTCATTTGTCAGCGGAAATCTCCTGAAACAGGTTTTCCCATCGGTCATAGATCTGTTCTGGACGATATCTTTGAGTAATGTCTCTGGCCGCCGCGCCCAGGCGGCGCCGTTCATCTGGCTGCTCCATCAGTTCGCGTAAAGTAACCGTCAAGCTGTCCGGATTGCCGTTGCCCCCCGCCAGCCTTCCGTTTTTGTCCTGTTCGATCAATTCGTTGGCGCCGGCACACCCCTCGAACGCAACGGAAGGCAGTCCGTGTGCCATTGCCTCGGACAGTGTATTGGGGAAACCCTCCCACCGCGACGGCAGGCAGAACAGGTCGGCCGCACGGTATTCGGCCGAGACGTCAATCACCGGGCCGTCCATCAAAACGCGTTGTTTCAGACCGGTTTCGGCGATCAGTGTTTCGAGGGCGGCGCGTTGTTCGCCTTCCCCCACGATTTGCAGCGCCCAGTCCGGGAAATCGTTCGCGAGGACGGCGAACGACCGGATCAGTGTCTCGTAATTCTTCTGGAACGACAGCCGGCCAACGGTCAAAAGGGTGTAGCCGGGTTTATCCCCGCCAGGGGTTGCGTATCCATCGGGTTCGTATACGGGATTCGGTATCGCAACGATCCGCCGACGAAGATATCGGGGGTAGCGGGAGACGTAGGATTCCCACTGTACGGTGATCGCCGCGGCCAGGCGCATGGTCTGAAAAACACCCTGTCTGTATTTACCTTCGCTGATGTGGTCCATCCGGTCAGGCGCGTTGCGCTCCGCCAGAATAACCGGAACGCGGCGTCCCGGCAGGCTGAACACGGCAAAAAGAAACGCGCCGTGCTGGAATCCAATAATCGCCTCCGGCTGCTGTTTGCGCACGTACCGGCGAAATCGGCGCATTCGCTGAATGCGCAGCTTTACTCCCGCCGTTTGCATGGGGTCGCCCATATCCATACGGTACCAGTCGACGTTTCCGCTGATTGGATAAAACGCTTCGGAACCCGCCCGGTCCCACGTCACAAGCGAAACGTTGTGCCCGCGATCGACCATTTCATTCATCAGGTTGATTGCGGTGCGCTCCACACCGCCCGCCATGTTTTCGAACTGCCTGCAGACAAACATCAATCGCATCGTTGATCCGATCCGCCGGCAATCCGGCGTTCGTGCCGCGACCTCGCCGGGACGGTTGTGAACAGTTGCCGAGTTACCAGCAATGGATTCTGGACAAACGCCTTTGCCAGTGTCGCCACCATCCGCCCCCGATCTCCACTGAAGTGGTGGTAGCGCACGGTAAACCAGTTACGGGCAAACCGGTAGCGGTTTTTTGATAGCAGGTAATTCCGGTGTTTATCCAGCAGTTGTATTTCAGATTCAAAATTTCTTAACGCGCTCTTGTCCGGAGCCTGTGTGGCGTACTGCGTGTACAATCGTTCCGGGCAACCGACGAACAAACCTCCCAGCAATGCCAGTCTCACCGCAAAATCGGCATCTTCCGCCCGCCGGAAAGCCGGATCAAACCCCCCCGCTTCGCGCAGGGCCTCCGTTGAAGCCATCAGTGCGCAGGTCGGAGTGCCGCCGCCGTAGGATACACCGTGTTTTCTGTGGTTGAACAGCAGGTAGTCCGCCACCTCTTCGCCTCTGGGCTCAACGGGCGAGGATCCGATGGCGTCGATAATAAGCCGATATCCGTTGTCGTACACACGCTCGCCGGACGCGTAACAGGCGACCAGGCCGGGGCCGGCTTGTTGAATCCGGCGGTACTGGGCAGCAATCCTGTCGGGAGAACTCTCATCGTCGTCATCAAAAAAGACGAGATACTCACCTTTTGCGTGATTGAGCAGCGTCTGGCGGGCGGCGCCGGGGCCGAAATTATTTTCGTGGCGTATCAGTCGCAGGCGGGGTTCGTCGACGATCGATTGGATGACTTCCACGGACCGGTCGCCGGAGTTGTCGTCGACCACGATTATTTCCAGGTTTGGCCATTCCTGGGCCATGGCGCTGTTGACAGCTCTTAAAATGGTGTCTTCGGCGTTGTAGCAGGTTATGCCGATGGTGATAAGGGCGGTATTCACGTTATTTTACATCCGGTTCCGGCGCGTAATCGAAGCGTTTGTATTCACGCCGGTTGGGAATTGACCAGGCGATTTTTCTGATGGTTTTAACCGGCGACTTTAACAAAAGCCGAGCGAGGAGAGGAATCGCTCCCGCCGTACCAGATTCCAGTTTTTTGAATTTCATATCCGACCACAATTGACAGAATCCGTACCAGCCCCAGTCCTTCAACAGCTGTTGATGTTTTTTTATCATGATACCGGCGTGGCGGTGTTCCTCTTGCACCGATTTGTCGCCGGTAAACGTCATGGTCTGTGCGACGAGAGGCTGTGAAATTCCGGCGAAATGCGCGCCCTCCAACGCCAGCCTCAGGTTGAAGTCAGTATCCTCGTGTCTGCGAAGTTCCGGATCAAAACCGTCAACTAATCCGAACACTATCCGACGCGCCATCAGCGAACTGGTGGGACATGCGCCCGTACTGCCGGCTGCCGGTTTTCCGAGAAGAATGAGCCGCGCGACGTCAACGCCGGAGGGTGCGGGGGTTGTGTCCATTCCCAGGCAGGGTGCGTAGTCCACCTGGTTTTCGGGGTAGAGACGCTGCGTGGCGGTGTAACAAACGACGGCGTTTATCCCGGTGACTTTTTCGTAGCGGGTAATCCGCTGATACTGTGCGTCGATTCTCTCGGGACGGCTTCGGTCGTCGTCATCAAAGAAGGCAACAAATTCACCCGACGCATTTTCCAGTACAGTGTTTCGTGCCGCGCCGACGCCCTTGTTTTCGGAGTGCCGGACAATACGTATCCTCTGATCTTCTTTGGCGAGGCGCTCGAGTATCGGCCACGATCCGTCCGTCGAATTGTCATCGACCACCACGATCTCGAGTGACGGCCACGTCTGCGCCCGCGCGGAAGACACGGCGTCTTCGATACTGTCTTCGGCGTTGAAACACGTAAATCCAGCGGATATCAGTTCCATATCAAGATAGAGCCCATATCAGTGAAAGGTTGTACATACCCGGATTGGACTGCGATGACAGTCCGTAGTCGCCGTAAACCGGGTAACGGGCGTAGTCAAAACGGAACTGGACCCAATCCGAGGGAATTCCGATCCCAAGTCCAAATGTAGATTGGCTCCAGTCCAGCTCATCGTCGCTGAAATAACCCAACCGCAAAAATCCGATCTGGTATGCGGCGACCTCCAGGCCGATCCCGAATGTCGTTCGATCCCCGTGTAACCATTCGGTCCAGTCGATATTCTGCGTGAAAGCGATAACGGGCACGTTGGTGTTGGAAATTTCCCTGGACGGGCCCTCGAACTGTACCGACAACCCGGCGGAGACGTGGGCCGGCAGCGGATCTGTGTTGCCGTTTCCGGTGTCGAAATCCTTGCCTTCGCTGAGATAGGCGAGGCCAACGGCGGGTGTGATCCGCCAGTCCGATGAATAAAAATCGATTGCGAACGTGGTTCCCAGGTCAAAGGCGGTGGCATTCAGTTCAACCGGGTCGCCGTCGCTGTACCTGGAAGCCGGGGCGTAGTCCGCCCACCACCGTTTGACGGCTACACCAGCGGCCAGGCGGTAATCGGTCGCGAGTGATACCGCGGCGCCTGCCGCGACAGAGATGTAATTTTCCTTGCTGTGAAATTCCCCCAGGGGATTACGCTCGGCGTCCGTTGCGATCGACTCGCCATAGTCGAACTGTGCCCCGGTGACATCGATACCAAACGAGCAGAAATCGGATTCGTCGGGTATCCGGTATCCGCCGCCGACGTTCATCGACGCGAACCAAAGATCGTCAGTAAAGGGGCTGGGCACACTGCGATACGCCCCGTTGACATAAATCCCGGTTGTATTCAACACATTGGCGGGGTTGTAAAACACGTTGGTCGGATCGGTCCCATCGGCCACGCCGGTCAGGCCCATGGCGACACTGCGCGCGTTTGTGGGCATCCTCAGGACGGGCGCCCCGGCCTCCGACACGGCTTTCGTCGGCGACGAGAATACTGCCAGTAAAAATCCGCACACCCAGGCGAAAATTACAACTCGTGACACAATAATCCCCTCCAAAATACAGTGTGAAACGCGTTTTTCCGCGGTCAGGAGTGAAATTATCGTAACACGCGGTTTATATCCCCACAAGCTTCGTGTATACTCGCAATACCGTACCGGATAACAGGGTAGGCTCCGTGGAGGGGGGCTGTAATCATGGAACAGATTTACCTGGATTATAATGCGACGACCCCGATCGATCCGCATGTCGCGCAGTCAATGGCGCCTTTTCTGCACACTTACTTTGGCAATCCGTCCAGCGGCCATCGATTTGGCGTTGCGGCAAAGTCGGCCGTTGAAAAAGCGCGAAAACAGGTTGCCTGGACAATCGGCAGCGGCGTCGACGAGGTGATATTTACCAGCGGGGGATCGGAGTCGAACAACTACGCGATCAAGGGAGTTGCGTACGCTTACAGGGGTAAGGGCAAACACATCATTACATCGTCCATTGAGCACCCCGCGGTGACAGAGGTTTGCCACTTTCTCGAGGGAGAGGGATTCAAAACCACTTTTTTGCCCGTCGACGAGCGGGGACTGGTTGATCCGGAGGCGGTGGAGGCGGCCATCACACCGCAGACGATACTTATATCGATCATGCATGCCAACAACGAAGTCGGCACCATCCAGCCGATCAGAGAGATCGCGGCCATCGCCAGGGAGCATCGGGTGCTGATTCACACCGATTGCGCGCAATCGGTGGGCAAGATACAGGTGCGCGTGGACGAACTCGATGTGGACCTGCTGTCAATCGCCGGGCACAAGATTTATGCGCCGAAGGGTGTCGGCGCGTTGTATGTGCGCAGTGGTGTTTTTCTGGAGAAACTGGTTCACGGCGCCGACCACGAGATGAACCGGCGTGCCGGCACCGAAAACGTGCTGGAAATTGTGGGGCTGGGGGAAGCCTGTGTCATCGCGTCCGAACGCCTCGAATCACACTACGATCATATGAAAACGACGCGTGACCGTCTCGAGGCCGGTTTAAAAGCGAGACTGCCGGGTATCCGTATCAACGGTCACTCAGAAAAGCGTTTACCCAATACGCTGAGCGTGAGTTTCAGGGGATTGCAGGCCAACACAATTGTATCGGAGTTGTCGGAAACCGTGGCCGTGTCGGCGGGAGCCGCCTGCCACGCCGATCGTGTCGATGTTTCTTCCGTACTGGAAGCGATGCATATTCCCCTCGAAGACGCCATGGGCACGATCCGCCTGTCCACGGGTCGTCAGACCACAGCCCTCGAAATCGATCGTACGGTCGATCTTATTGCCGAAGTTGTGGAACGAATGGAACCGTCCGCCGGTGGCATTCCCGTGGTCGAAGAGGGCAAGAAATACAAACTGACCCGGTACACGCACGGCCTGGGCTGCGCGTGTAAACTGAGACCGCAACTGCTGGAGGCCGTACTCCAGAAGATGCCGCCGGCAACTGATGAACGAGTACTGGTCGGCACCGACCACGCGGATGACGCCGCCGTCTACAAAATCGACGACGAAACCGCGATCGTTCAGACGGTCGATTTCTTTACGCCCATACTGGACGACCCGTTCCAGTTCGGTGAGGTCGCGGCGGCCAATGCGCTGAGCGACATATACGCCATGGGAGCAAAACCCCTGTTTGCGCTCAACATCGTCGGATTTCCCAGCGGACGCCTTCCGATGTCCGTTCTGGAGGATATTCTGCGGGGTGCGCGGACAAAAGCGGAAGAGGCGGGCATTGAGATCATCGGCGGGCACACCGTCGACGATACCGAACCCAAGTTCGGTATGGCCGTCACCGGGCTGGTCGATTTCAGCCGGGTCCTGACAAACAGCGGCGCGCGGCCGGGTGATGCACTGGTATTGACAAAACCAATCGGTACGGGGATTTTGTCCACCGCCATGAAGCAGGGTATGCTGGAGCCCGAACAGGAACGTATGTTGTATGAGACCATGGCCGAACTCAACCGGGCGGCCGCGGAAGCAATGGTACAGGTCGGGGTCAATTCGTGTACCGACATAACGGGATTCGGATTGCTCGGGCACCTGCTCGAGATGCTGTCAGCGTCGGAGATGACCGCGCGGATTCGGCTGGAAGACATACCGTTTCTGCCCGGGGCCAGGGAACTGGCGACGTCGGGAGTGGTGCCGGGAGGCACAAAAGATAACGCCGAATTCACGGCTAGTCGCGTCAAATTTGCGGGAGAAGTTTCTCTCGTATCACAGTTTTTGTTGAACGACGCCCAGACTTCCGGTGGATTGCTGATTGCTGTGCCGGACGGCCGGGCGCTCAGTCTGATGGCGGCGCTGGAACGAAAACAGGTGCGCGGCGCGGTGAAAATTGGTCAGATTGTCGGCGCCGGTGAACCCGGAGTCGTCGTGGCGTAATTCGCATGAAAATTACCCTCGCACAGATCAATACCGTTGTTGGTGATATCGAAGGAAACCTTCGAAAGGTTGTCGATACGGTCAACTCCGTCGTACCCGCCGGAACAGATCTCGTGGTATTTCCCGAAATGTGTCTGTCCGGTTATCCACCGAAGGACCTGGTCGAGCGCCGGCTTTTCATCGACCAGTCTGTTGCCGCGCTGAAGTCGGTGGAAGAGCTGTCGCGATCCTGCCCGGATACCGGCATTGTGGTGGGACTGCCGAAGCGTGTGAATCGGGGCGGAAAAGGTTTGGTCAACGTCGCGGCGCTTGTGGCCGGCGGAAAAACGGTGTTTGAACAACAGAAATCGCTGCTCCCCACCTACGACGTGTTTGACGAAGCGCGCTATTTCGACCCGGCCGCCAATATCGAAACGGTGGGATTCAAAGGACAGACTTTGGGCCTGTCGATCTGCGAGGACGCTTGGAACGACCCCGATCTGTTCAAGCACCGGCCGTACGAGACGGATCCTGTCGCGATACTCGCGGAAAAGGGAGCCACGGTAATGGTCAACATTTCGGCGTCGCCTTTTTCCCTGGGCAAGGAGGAATTTCGTCTCGAACTGGTGCGCCATCACGCCACACGATACAAAGTCCCGTTTGTACTGGTCAACCAGGTGGGGGGAAACGACGAACTGGTTTTTGACGGCCGCAGTTATTGTGTCGGCGCCGGCGGGGAGCTGTTTGCCGCGCTGCCGATGTTTGAGGAAGCCGTTGTGACTGTGGATACGGGGGCCGAAGGGGAAACCATGCAGTTTATCCCGATGGACGAGACGGAGAGCGTTTACCGCGCCCTTGTGCTGGGAACCCGTGACTATTTCCAGAAATGCGGATTCGAAAAAGCCGTGGTGGGACTCTCCGGTGGTATAGATTCAGCCGTTACGCTGTCTGTTGCGGTTGAGGCTCTGGGACGGGAAAACGTGCTCGCCGTAACGATGCCGTCACCCCATTCTTCCAGCGGCAGCGTGGAGGATTCCAGTAAGCTGGCGCAAAACCTCGGTGTCGGGATGGACACCGTGTTTATCGGCGGTCTGATGGAGGCGTACGACAAGACACTGGCCGGAGTTTTCGAAAGCGATGGCACCGGGGTGGCCCGTGAAAATGTCCAGGCGAGAATCCGGGGAAACCTGCTCATGGCGTATTCGAACACGTTTGGAAACCTGGTGCTTTCGACGGGAAACAAGACCGAGTTGGCCGTTGGATATTGCACATTATACGGCGATATGAGTGGTGGGCTGGCCGTGCTCTCCGACGTCCCCAAGATGACCGTGTACAAGCTGGCGGAATTCATCAATAAAAATGGCGAGATCATTCCACGGGCCATTCTTGACAAACCGCCGTCGGCCGAGCTGAGACCCGGACAAACGGACCAGGACACTCTTCCGCCGTACGAAACCCTGGATGCGATCCTCGACCTGTATGTCGAAGAAGGACTGTCTGTCCCCGATATCGCAGGGCAGGGATTCGACGAAACCACTGTTCAATGGGTGGTCGACAACGTCCGCAAAAACGAATACAAACGCAAGCAGGCGGCGCCGGGTCTGAAGGTGACGTCGAAGGCGTTTGGCGTGGGGCGGAGGTTTCCCATCGCGGCGCGGTACGATGTGTGATCAATCTGCCCGTTACGGCCCGCCGGCTCCTGAATTTTCTTGAAAAACGGTCCCGCGGAGAGTAGTTTACCGGTTAATATACCGGATGGATTAATTGTTGTAATTAGCTGAAATACAAATATTTAGACAGTCATACCATTGAACAAGCTCCAGAGAAGATTTCTGAGGATCGCCGCCGCTTTTAATTTTCGGTCGATGGGGATCTACATGCTGTACGGCGTCGTGGTCGGTGTGATCGCGGGGTTGGGTGCGGCACTCTTTTACGTTATGTGTCAGACCGGTCTTCACTACTTCCTCGATATGGGCGCCGGGTATCGGCCCGAACATCCTTATGGAGAGCCGCCGCTTTTTCCGTTTACCGACACGCCGTTCCGCCGATATATGTTGATTCTGATACCCGGGATCGGCGGCCTGATCGCGGGATTTCTGGTTTACAAATTTGCGCCCGAAGCGGAGGGGCACGGCACAGACGCAGCTATCGATGCGTACCACAACCAGAAGGGGCGGATTCGCGCCCGGGTGCCGATCATCAAAACGATCGCTTCTGCGATCACGCTGGGATCGGGTGGATCCGGTGGCCGGGAGGGACCGATCGCGCAGATTGGTGCGGGGTTCGGGTCGTTCTTTGCCACTCGTCTCGGGCTTGACGCCAAATCACGCCGAATTCTTCTGGCGGCGGGACTGGGCGCCGGGATCGGTAGCATCTTCCGTGCGCCGCTGGCTGGTGCGCTGTTTGCCGCGGAAATACTTTACCGCGAACCCGAGTTCGAATATGAAGTCGTCATTCCGGCAATCGTAACAACCATCGTGGCGTATTCGACATTCGGATTTATTTTCGGTTTTCAGCCGCTTTTCGCGCAGAGCAACTTCGCGTTCAGCAATCCACTTGAGTTGCTGCCGTACGCAGCACTCGGGATCGTGATGGCGTTTGCCGCGCCGCTGTATATCAAGGTATTCTACGGCGTCAACAAGCTGTTTAAACGATTGCGGATATCGAACTATCTCAAACCGGCGATCGGCGGGATACTCACCGGCTGTATCGGTTTCTTTCTGCCCCAGACGCTTGCGTTTGGTTACGGCGTTATACAGGGGGCACTGGATGAAAACATCGGGATCACACTGCTGGTTGTGATTGCGCTGGGTAAAATTCTCACCACGTCCTTTTCCATCGGTTCCGGGGGCAGCGGGGGCGTGTTTGGCCCGTCGATGGTGATAGGTGGCGCGCTCGGCGGCGCGGTGGGAAAACTGTTTCACCTGTGGATCCCGGGGATAGTCACGCAGCCCGGCGCCTTTGTTATCGTGGGTATGGCCGGCTTTTTTGCCGCCGCCTCAAACGCGCCCATTTCGACGGTTATTATGGTCAGCGAGATGACGGGGAACTATCACCTGCTTGTTCCGGCCATGTGGGTATGCGCCATTGCCGCGATCCTCGGGCGCAGGTGGGGGATATATGAAAAACAGGTGGATACACGCTACGATTCGCCGGCCCATTACGGCGACTTTGTCAAAGATCACCTGGAAGAAATTTATGTCCGTGATATTTTTAACGCAGACACCGAATTTCACTACATTCCGGAAAACACAACGCTTCGGGACTTCATTCCGGTGATGACAGAGACCGATCAGCAGAATTTTCCGGTTGTCAACAGCGCCGGGGAACTGACCGGCATTTTTTCCATTGCCGACGTAAGAGACATTCTTGTGGAACGCGACCTGGATAACCTGCTTATCATCAAGGAAATCGCGGACGAAAATGTTACGGCGGTCGAACTGGACGAAAACCTCGCCGGAGCATTGCGCAAGTTTACCGAGCAGGAA
>CAYUDF010000008.1:0-16842 GCA_964443465.1 uncultured bacterium | reverse complement strand
GCCCACAAGAAAAAACATCAGGACGTGCATATAGACCTGGAGAACACCGAGTGGCCGATCGGGCGTCGAAAGTAGCTCCCTGCCCGGCGGATCAATGACATTGACCGTCTCCAGTATCCCGTACAACACGAACAGCGTCGAAGACAGGATCGCCGTACTCAGGCCTCCGGACATATCGAGCAGAAACGCCGCCGCTACGATCGTCAGGCAATAAACCAGGGTGAACTGGCTGGTGATTCCGCCGGCGTAGTGGATGATCGCCGCCTCCAGCACGAGGTCGGCAATCATCAGCGCCCACAAGCCAAGTCTGTGGGGTACGCCGAACCGAATCCCGAGGTACGCCGCCCCGCCCGTCAGCGTGCTCACCGCAAGCAGCAGGTAGAGCGGACGCACCGGAAATAATTGACTGGTCATCTGGATGATCAGCATGCCGGCGCCCACAACAAACGTGGCGACGATCATCCTCAAAACCAGGAACCGGTATATTATTTCTCGTTCTCTCAAGGAGTCCCCGAAAGCAGGGTTCTCCATATTTTGTTACCCTCCGGACACAACGGCGATCAGCTTGAACATCGGCAGGTACATCGCAATCAGCATCCCGCCGACAATACCGCCCATAACCACAATCATCGCCGGCTCGATGACCGCTGTAAGCGAGTCAACCGCCGTATCCACTTCGTCGTCATAAAAGTTTGCTATCTTTTCGAGCATTTCATCCAAAGCGCCTGTTTGCTCGCCAACCGCGATCATCGAAGTCACCATCGGCGGGAACACACCGCTTTTTTTCAACGGATCCGCGATCGTGTTACCCTGGCTGATACTTTCCCTCGTTTCCATCACGGCGTCCTCGATGATCTGGTTACCCGACGTCCTCGCGGTAATCTCCAGACCGTTAAGAATCGGCACACCGCTGGAAATCAGCGTACCGAGAGTCCTCGTGAACCGGGCAACCGCACCCTTGCGGATCACAGTACCCAGCGCGGGTATCTTGAGCATTATGCCGTCGATTTGTCTCTTTCCCGTCAGGGTCTTGTAATATCGTTTGACGGCAATAACGGCGGCGACGATACCGCCGGCGAGGAAGTACCAGGACGTTCGCAGAAAGTCGCTGATCCCCATAACTACCTTGGTCGGGGTCGGCAACTCGCCACCGAAGTCGGAGAACATCTTGGCAAACGTCGGAATAATAAACATCAGCATGAACACCGTGGCGCCCAGCGCAACAAAACACACAACCATCGGATAGGTCATCGCGCTCTTGATCTTGCGCTGCAGCTGATCGGCTTTTTCGAGATACACGGCCAGCCGGTTGAGGATCAGGTCGAGAATACCGCCCGCCTCGCCGGCTTCCACCATGTTCACGAAAAGCCGCGTGAAGATGTTTGGGTGTTTCGCCATCGCCTCGGCCAGCGTGGAACCGCCTTCAACGTCGCTCATCACCGTGGAAACGCTGTTTTTGAAATACGGTTTTTCAGTTTGCGACGACAGAATATCGAGGCACTGCACCATCGGAAGACCGGCGTTGATCATCGTCGCGAACTGGCGCGTAAACACGCCCAGATCCTTGACCGAAACCCGCTTTTCCCACGGCATGGTGACAGTGAATTCTTTTGTCTTTTCCCGGACGGAAGTAATAATGATCTTCCGCTTGCGGAGATAGCCAACAAGATCCTCCTTTGTCTCGGCTGCATATTCGCCGGACAGGATCTCGCCGCTGGGGCTCTTGCCCTTCCACGTATACGTTGTTGCCATGTTGTACCCCTTTCGGCGGGACTAGACACCGATCTTTTCCCCGAGCATCTGCCCGAGTTCCTGAGTGTCGTGGCTGCGCCTTACTGCCTCATCCATTGAAATCTGGTTCTGCATGTATGCGTTATATAATCCCTGGTTCATGGTCTGCATGCCGTACTTCTGTCCGGCCTGCATCAGTCCGTAGATCTGGTGAACTTTGTCGTCACGAATCGTTGCCCTGATCGCCGGTGTACACGCCATGATCTCGGCTACCATCACACGCCCCGTGCCGCTCGCGCGCGGGATCAGTTGCTGGCAAACAACACCTTCCAGCACAAACGCCAGCTGCGCACGCACCTGGCTCTGTTGGTTCGGCGGAAACGTGTCCACGATCCGGTTGATCGATTCAAACGTCGAGTTGGTATGAAGCGTGGCGAGGGCGAGGTGGCCCGTTTCAGCGATGGTCAACGCTGCCGACATGGTTTCGAGGTCGCGCATCTCACCGATCAGAATAATATCGGGGTCCTGGCGAAGGACGTGTTTGAGCGCCTGTGAAAAGCTGTCCGTGTCGGCCTTTACTTCCCTCTGGTTGACGATACATTTTTTATGTTGATGGATATACTCGACCGGATCCTCGATCGTAATAATGTGTTTGCTGCGTTCGCTGTTGATCTTGTCGATAATGGAAGCGAGCGTCGTCGACTTACCGCTACCCGTGGGACCGGTAATGAGCACAAGACCGCGCTGCCGGTTTGAAAACTGTTCGATGATGTCCGGCAGGCCCAGTTCCTTGAAATTGAGGATCTCGTAGGGAATCTGCCGGATGGCCAGGCTCACTACGCCTCGCTGCATAAACACGTTGCCGCGGAACCGGCTCAGACCTTTTACGCCAAAGGAGAAATCCAGCTCTTTTTGTTCTTCGAAGCGTTTCTGCTGTTCCTCGTTGAGAACACTATAAGTAATCGCCTGGGTGACTTCCGGCGTCAGCGGATCGTGTTCGGTGGGAACGATTTCGCCATCGATCCTCAACTGCGGAGGCACACCGGCGGTGATGTGCAGATCCGAGGCTTTGTTGTCGATCATCTCTTGCAGCAGGTCACGAAGGTTTACCATTGTACTCCTCTTTAATCTGTGGCGGTTTCGCGCAACACTTCTTCCAGTGAGGTCAGACCCCGTTTAAATTTATCCAGCCCATCGAGGCGAAGCGTCATCATCGATTCCACGATCGCTGTTTTCTTGATGTCTGTCGTTGAAGCGCGCTCGACGATCATCTCCTTGATCGTCGGCGAGATGTTCATGACTTCGTACAAACCGAGTCGTCCCTTGTAGCCGGTGTCATTGCAGGCCACGCAGCCCCTCGCTTCGTACATGCTCAGCTCGTCCGGAGACTCAGTAATATTCAGTTCGGCGAGCGCCTCGGCGTGCATCTTGACTTCACCCTTACACTTTTCGCAGAGCTTGCGCACGAGACGTTGTGCCACGATCATGATGACCGAGCTGGACACGAGGAACGGCTCGATACCCATGTCGATGAGACGGTTGATGGAGCTGGCCGCATCGTTGGTGTGAAGCGTGCTCATGACCAGGTGGCCGGTGAGAGCAGCCTTGGTGGCGATGGAGGCGGTTTCAAGGTCTCGAACCTCACCAACCATGATGATGTTGGGATCCTGCCGGAGGAACGCCTTCAGAGCGGCGGCAAACGTGAGCCCGATATCTTCCAGGACATTCACCTGGTTGATACCTTCCAGGTTGTACTCGACCGGGTCCTCGGCCGTCATGATGTTTGAGTGGGGACGGTTGATCTTGTTGAGAGCAGAGTACAACGTGGTTGATTTACCCGAACCGGTCGGCCCCGTCACCAGGACCATGCCGTAAGGATTTTCGATCGCGTTCAGGAACTTGGCCAGAGACGATTCATGAAACCCCAGTTTGGCGAGGTCGATCTGGAGGTTACTCCTGTCAAGAATTCGCATAACGATCTTCTCTCCAAAAATCGTTGGCAGCGTACTGACACGAAGGTCAATCGACTTGTTGTGCATGCGAATCTTGATGCGGCCGTCCTGCGGAATTCTTTTTTCCGCGATGTCGAGGTCAGCCATAATCTTCAATCGCGAAATCGTCGCGTTTTTCATTTTGAACGGAGGCGACATCATCTCGTGCAGCTGGCCGTCGATCCGGAAACGGACGCGTATCATTTTTTCGTATGGTTCGATGTGGATATCACTGGCGCCCTTCGCAACGGCGTCGGAAATCAGACTGTTGACCAGCTTGACAACCGGCGCGTCGGACGACTGGGAATCGTCAATGCCGAGGTCCTCGTCTTCGTCTTCGATGATCTCGAAGTCCTCTTCAATTTCTCCCATGATGCTGGCCAGCGAATCGGCGGAGTCGTACATTCTGTCGATCGACTTCTTGATCGCGGACTCTGTTGCGACGACGGGGCGAACTTCGAACCCCGTGATGAACTTGATGTCGTCGATCGCAAAAATGTTGTCGGGATTGGCCATCGCTACCGTCAACACACGGCCTTCGCGCTTCAGTGGCACAACCTGAAACTTCGTCGCAACGTCCGCGGGAATCAGGTTGACGGCGGTGGCGTCGACTTCAACGGATTCGAGATCCACGGCGGGCACGTTGTATACCTGCCCCATGAACTCGGCGAACGCCATCTCGGAGATAGCGCCCGTCTTGACCAGGTTGTAGCTGAGCGTTCCGCCTGCTTTTTGCTGTGACTCGAGAGCCTTGGTGAGTTGGTCCTGGCTGATGAGGCTGGATTCGAGCAGTTTCTGTGCGATTTTATCTCTCAAAGGGACACTCCTCCAGCTTGAGCCGAGCGCGTTTCGGATACCGGTCCGCGTTCGATTATTTGTACGTGGCGATGGCGAATCGCCTCCGGACAGTTCGCGGTCAGCGACGGTGAAACAAAAAACCGCCACTCCGCTTGAAGCGTAGCTAAATATATATCGGTCGAGAATTTGATCAACTTGAGTCGATTCCGCAAAGTTTGTGCCACGCTCCGGAGGGTCTGATTCCGGCGAAAACCGTTAATTTCAACTGGATTGGACAGTTATTTCGAAAGAGGGTGCTCGTTCCGGGGGCGTGCAGAGTAACAGACGTCATGCAAAATGCGACCACAGCCTCCGGGACGTCCGTCCCGGCGCGGGTTATTGCTTCTCAACCAACCGTCTGAATCTGGAAACAGTTTTCGGCCCGATTCCGTTTACTCTCTGTAAATCGTCCCAGGAATTGAAAGACCTCTTGCCACCTCTTGATTTGCAGATGCGAGCAGCAAGTACCGGACCAAGCCCCGGTAACAAGACGAGTGATTCGGCGGGAGCCGTCGAGAAATAGACAAACGGTTCATCGAGAAATCTGGCGGGCAGTTTGTCCCTTACCGACGCGGAATTTTCGGGCGGAAAATCATTCGTATGGGGAACGTTTTGCCGGACGGTGCCGGACGGGTCAGGCGGCGGGAAACGAAAATCCGAATTGTGGAAAGACCCGATCATTTTCGGCAAAGCTATCAAACAGAAAATCAGCCAGGCACCCGTCATCCGCCGCACGTATTTCCTCCACTCCCCCGGGGTGGGGCTCAGTCAAAAATTCTCCACGACAATCCGTACACAATCGTTCTCGGGGTCATCAGATACCCCAGGATGGTCTGGTACTGGCTGTCCAGCGTGTTCATCACCATAAGGTACATGTCCGCGCCGAGCAGTCGTCCGTCCAGTTTCAGATTGAGGAGGTGGTAACCAGGCAGCCTCGGCCCCTCCATCGTGCCCCGACTGCTTCGATACGTATAGTCGAGCCCGATGTAAAGGGCACTGGTCGCCTGAAAGACACTTCGTCCAAATCGGAAGGACGCGTGGGCCGTCCACATCGGCACTGTTCTGAAGTAGATCTCGCGGTCGCTGCCCGATCGGGCAACGCTGCCGGCTGCGTTTAATTCGAATCCACTGAGGACCGTGTCCAGGCGAATCCGGTCTTCAAAAACACCCGCCTCTTCCGTGTCCGCGTTCGAGGCAACCAGAACAGTTGTCCCGTTGTCGTTCGTCGGTAGGTACGCGATCGGCCGGTGGACTCTCAACCCCAGGACCCGGACCTCGTTTGTGAGGGGTCCGATTTGCGACGTGAACGAGCCGCCCCCCTCCCACGCAAATTCGGAATCGAGATCGGAGTTTCCGGTGATTCCCAGCGCACCTCCGGTGCCGATGTCGTGTTCCGGCAGAAACAATTCTCCGAGATTGGGCATACGATATCCGCGCTCGGCGTATACCGCGATCTTGTGACGTCCGAGCGCGCGCGATACATTAAACATACCGCCCCAACCAGTTGTTTTGGTGTCGTAGTGCGTTGCGCTGGCCTGCAACCTGGAATCCCAGTTGCGGCCGACTCTCGATACCGCGGTCAGGCGCGCGACGTACTTCCGCAACAGGCCCGAATCGCTGCCGCGGCCGATTTCCTGGACCCAGCGGATCGTTTCATATCCCCCACCGAGTGTGAGTGCGCGCCGCTCGTTGCCGGCGGGCCTCCAGTCCACGTAAACAGCTGTGGTCAGGTTCACCGTGTTCGAGTCCGGTTCAGCACCCTGCGATGGCCGCGCCGTGCTGTCATAACCGCGCGAAAAAAGGTTGAGCTTTACCGTCCCCAGCCGCGCCGACACGGAAGCCAGGTGGCCGCTGAAACCCAGCTCGCCGGACGCCGAATTCAAATCCCCCGAAGTGTTGACCACGAATCTCCTCAGCGAAAACTTGTAGCTGTCGTTATTGGGTAAACGGCCCCGAAAGTTCAACGTGAGGTATCGCGAGTGAGCCCTCCCGTAATCTTCACCGGAAATAAAGTCAGGAGATTCGAGCTGCCTCGCGTCAAACGAGTAACCGTCGTTGAGTACCTCGTCGTACCCGAAATCCAGACCGATCTTTTCCCGCATGGAAGCGAACCACACCCGCCTCTGCCTCAGGTTCCGCTTCGTACTTTTGGACAGTTCGAGGAAAGTGGTCGGTTCTATGGGCGGTGGCGGTTCCTCGCCGATGCCCAGCCAGCCCTCCATCCCGTCGCCGCCCATACCCCGGTCGCCCGCACCGGCACCCTTCAACAACACGCCCAGGCCACTGACGGGCAGGTAGGCAAGGGGTGCCACGCCGTTCTGGGGGTCGTTTACAGGGGTGTCGTTCAGCAACACGCTGCAGCGGCCGCGGCCGAATGAATAACGCGACTGCAGCGTGCTCCTGCCGATGGGACCGTACCGGCCCAGCATGAAACCGGGCTCGTGCTCCATAAAATTGTCCAGCGAAAACGAATGACGTAGGAGGTACAGCGGTTTGGCAACGGAATCGAAACGGCTGTATCCGAATGTCGGCACGACCAGTTCGGGGACGACTACGGCGGCGGCCGAATCGGCGGCGGCTGTTGCCACGCCGGTAGGAACAAACGACGTATCGGACGGCGCGTGCAACGGTTGCTCACCTGCCGAAACGCTGTCCACCAACGCGGAGTCCGGAGCCGATTGCGCCGGGGAACCATCTGCGCTGGCCCCGGTAAAAAACACCATCTGGACCACGAGCAGCAACACCACAGCGATTACCCACACAACAACAGGCGAACGGCGGTGATCAAAACGATGAAACATTTCGTTACTCAACGGCCCAACTCCAGGCGATACCGGTTCAATACACTCAACAGGGGGCGCAGCGATACCAGGAATACAGCGCTGTTCCATACAAGGTGGGTTATTGTAAACACGATTCCACCCGCAATGAAAGCCCACATCGCACCGACGGATCGTGTGTCGGTGAATACCCAGAACGCGACCGCGTTGACCAGAACCTGGAAACCCAGCGTCAACACGGCGCCCGTCAGACAACACAATACCAGACAGACAAGCCGCCGGGGTATACGCAGGAACAGAGGCCCCAGCACACCGCCGGAGAATCCGATAATCCCCCCACCCACCACCTGCGCGGCCAGCACGGGGGGCACGGCGGCGCCCATCGGATTAAAAGCTGAAAACAAGCCCCACGAAGCAGCTCCCACGATTGCGCCCGTACGCGGGCCGAGCAGAAATCCGGATAAAAAAACCAGGAGCGTAATGAGTTCGACGTTCGGGATGCCGGAGAGGGCAAAACCCGCGGCCAGGTTTAATGATACCAGCAAACCGGCCAGTGTCGCGCGTCGGGTCTGCTTCATCGGGTACTTTTCAAAAGTTTAAAATCCAGTCCATTGGGGCGCGCGGGGAGGGATACCTCACGTTGTTATCCTATCCAACGGGAGGAAGGGGCGTCAATCATAAAGGAGATACAGAGGAAAGCGGATCAGGAAAACTTTTCGATCTTCTGGGCGACGTCCCGGAAAGTGACGTCTTCCACGTAGACGTCTTCAAACTCGCTTTTGGCCTTTTCCAGATCACCCGCCATCTCGTAGGCGAGCCCGAGGTTGTATTTTATACCCAGGGATTCGGTGGCATTGTCCCCCACGGCCTGGAGCCCTTTGTTGAGCTGTTTGATCGCGAGACTCGCCTGGTTCTGCTTGAGAAAACACAAGCCTATCATTTCCAGCGCTCTTGCCTGGTATTTGGGCGATTTGGACGCAAACTGGTACTCCCGTATCGCTTCGGCCAGCAGGTCCATTTCAAGGTAAGCCATCCCCAGGTCGTAATGGCTGCGATAATCTTCTTCGGTCGATTCTCCGTTAGAACCGTCATCCCCTATGATCGCGGATACCTGTATGTGCTCCGGCGATCCGGTTATTGACGGTGATTCGTCCGTCGTTCCGAATTCCAGCTGTGATCCGGTATCCGGTTCGTCGGTAATTGTGAAGGTTTTCGGGCCGGTCTCTGTATCACCGGCCGGGTTTTCCTGCTCCTGGCCAGAATCAGGCGGCACGACGGTTTGTGTGGCAGCACCGGCGGATTCGGTTTCAACCGGGTCCGCTTCTGTCGCCTCGCCGGGCGACTGGCTCTCGTCGGCCGCGTTGATTTTCACGTCTCCGTATTCGTAAACCGATTCCTTGTCGTCGGGAACAGGTCCAGGTGTGTCTCCAGCCGACAGCGGAGTTGTCTCCTGTGAAATTTTGTCGACTTCTATACGTTCGCCTTCGGTGTGTGCCGCCGTCCAGATGTTGTCTTCGGTGATGACCTCACCATTTTTTTTCTCGACGGTCTTAGGCTCCACTTCCGCCGGGGTCTCCCCGTGCTCTTCCAGCCGCTTACGCGTGTTTTCTTTGGCGGCTTCGTCTCCCGCTTCGCAGTACTGGGTAAACAGCTTGTGCAGGATGGGGGTCGCGTCTTCCTTGAGGTTGAACCGATAGAGGCATTCAACCACCTTTTCCATCACGGGCGTCGAATCGGACATCTCGTCATTGATTTCGTCACAACTTTTACGGACATCCGTCGGGTTGACCTGCTGGTCGACGAGGACCTTGTCCAGGTAGGAGAAATAGTAGGATTCGGCCTCTTTCGCCAAGCCCTGCTTCTTGCGGATCAGGCCGAGCTTGATGAGAACCTCGTAACGCATCGGGATCAACCGCAGCACTTTTTTGCAGACGGCCACAGCGTTGTTGTGGAGGCTCACGCGCGTGTACGAATCAATCGCGCGAGAAAAGCTTGTATACGCGTCGGACTTGTTCCCGGTTTTCAGGTGGATGTCACCGAGTTCATTAAATACGTTCGGGTTGGACTGGTCCAGTTCCGCCAACCGTTTGTACTCCTTGGTGGCGTTAATCCAGTCCTGTTTCCGGACATACTCCAGCGCCTTCTTCCGAATGGCGTTAACCTTGCTCAACGTGGCCCCCCGACCGATGTGATAGACGCCTAGTTGTCAACGCAGGCCTTCCCTTCGATGTACACTTTCGCCACAGGGTTTGTACCAAACCTGTTCGGTATCTCCCGGTAATCCTCGCAACCGAGCACGAGGAAATCTGCACGTTTGCCGGTTTCAAGACTGCCCACTTCGTGGTCACGCCCCAGCACGAACGCGGGGTTGTACGTCGCCGCCGCGATCGCCTCCGAGGGACTCAGGTGCAGAAAAGAACAGGCAATGGCAATCATCATCGGTATCGACTCGCTGGTTGAGCTACCGGGGTTGAAATCACTGGCCAGCGCAATACACATGCCCGCTTCGATCATTTTTCTCGCCGGAGCGAAATGAAGCGAGGGAAGCCCGAAACTGGTACCCGGCAAAAGGACGCCAAAAACGCCCGTTTCCGCCATTTCCGCCATCCCGCGGTCATTTATCTTCGTCAGATGATCCGCGGAGATAGCTCCAATTCTGGCAGCCAGTTCGGCCGATCCCGTATCGTCTAATTCGTCCGCATGGAGTCTGGCCTTCAGTCCAGCTTCCTGACCGGCCCGCAAGATTCGTTCCGCTTCCTCCACCGTAAAAACTCCGGTTTCAGAAAATACATCGTTATATTCGGCAAGGCCTTCAGCGGCAACGGCGGGTATCATTTCGTTGATAACGAGTTTTATAAAGTCTTCCCTTTTATCCGCATACGACGGTGGCAAGGAATGTGCCCCCAGAAACGACGCGACAACCGTCATTGGCGAGCTATCTGCCAGCCGCCGAATGACACGAAGCATCTTCATTTCGTTCTTTAAGTCAAGGCCGTAACCGCTTTTTATTTCTATAGTTGTCGTACCAAACCGCATACATCCTTCCAGCCGGCGGCGGCTGACTGCAAAAAGCGATTCTTCGCCCATTTCGTGGACATCTGCAACGCTTTTTGTGATGCCGCCGCCACGCTCCGCGATGGTGGCGTACGGGGTACCGGCCACCCTCCATTCGTACTCGTCCAGGCGGTATTTCGCGAACACCGTGTGTGTGTGACAATCCACAAAACCAGGCATAACCACGGCCCCGCCGGCGTCGAGCAGCTCGCCGTCAGGCGACAGATTTACGGCCGCTTCTACCGCTTCGCGCTCGCCAACGGCAACAATTTTTCCGGCGTTCGATGCCAGTGCCCCGTCGTTTACAATGGCCAGATCGGCAAGGGCCTTCCCCACGCGGGGTTTGCCCCCCGGGCGGGCGAGCGTGAGCAACTGGCCGCAATTAATTACCAGCAGATCGGCGTCCCGTTTCAAAACGTCTCCCGTCTGTTTTGTGTTAGAGAATCGCTTCGCCGTGAAATACAGCGCGCGGTTCTACTCTTCAAGAAATGGAATGTGGATATTGTGACCCCGGGCGGCCTCAACGGCCGAGTCGTAACCGGCGTCTACGTGCCTGGCAACACCGGTTCCCGGATCACCCGTCAGGCATCGTTCCAGCCGGGCGCCACCATCGTCGGTGCCATCCGCCACCACCGCCAGACCGGCGTGTATCGCCAGCCCCATTCCAACACCACCGCCGTGGTGAACCGATACCCAGGACGCGCCGTTCACCGCGTTCAACAGGGCGTTGAGGATCGGCCAGTCGGCTACGGCGTCGGTGCCGTCCTTCATCGCCTCCGTCTCGCGATAGGGACTGGCCACAGAACCACTGTCGAGGTGATCCCTCCCGATTACGATTGGCGCCGATATACGGCCGTCGCGTACGGCAGCGTTCATCGCCAGACCGAACTTCGCGCGTTCCCCGTATTCGAGCCAGCAGATGCGCGAAGGCAGTCCCTGGAACGCAACGCGTTCACGGGCCAGATTGATCCAGCGCACCAGCGATTCTTTTTCGGGAAACAGTTCCAGAATGAGGTCGTCGGTTACAGCAATGTCTTTGGGATCACCAGACAGCGCGATCCACCGGAACGGGCCGCTGCCCTTGCAGAAGAGCGGCCGTATGTAAGCGGGCACAAATCCCGGAAAGGAAAAAGCGTCCTCGTAACCGGCTTCTTTGGCCTGGCCACGAATGTTGTTGCCGTAGTCAAACACGACCGCGCCCTTTTTCTGAAAACCAACCATCGCCTCGACGTGTTGCGCCATAGCGGCAAACGACCGTTTGAGGTAGGTGTCGGGGTCGTCCTTGCGCAGCTGGAGCGCTTCGTCCAGCGTCATCCCGTTGGGGACGTAACCGTTGAGCGGGTCGTGCGCCGACGTCTGATCGGTCACAACGTCGACTTTCACGTCGCGTTTGAGCATCTCCGGAAAGATATCCGCCGCGTTTCCGAGCAGGCCGATCGACAGCGCGCGGCCTTCTCTCTGGGCCGATTGCGCCATCTCTATCGCTTCGTCGAGGTTGTCGGTCTGTTTATCGAGGTATCGCGTGTCGAGACGTTTCTGGATCCGCGTGGGATCGATTTCGACAACGATGGCGACCCCTTCGTTCAGCGTCACGGACAGGGGCTGGGCGCCGCCCATTCCACCGAGACCGCCGGTCAGAACCAGTTTACCCTTGAGCGATGAGCCGAATTCTTTCTGAGCACACGCGGTAAACGTCTCGTACGTGCCCTGCAGAATTCCCTGAGTCCCGATGTACATCCAGCTGCCCGCCGTCATCTGCCCGTACATCATTTTGTCTTTTGACTCCAGCTCCCAGAAGTGTTCCCACGTCGCCCACTTTGGCACCAGAAGCGAGTTGGCGATCAGCACCCGGGGGGCCTGGTCGTGGGTTTTAAAAACCGCCACCGGTTTACCCGATTGCACCAGCATCGTTTCGTCATTTTCGAGCTCCGTCAGCGTGTCAACAATTTTGCCGAAGCTTTCCCAGTTTCGGGCCGCTTTGCCGCGGCCGCCGTACACAACCAGATTCTTGGGATCTTCCCCGACTTCGTTATCCAGGTTGTTGCACAACATCCTCAGCGCCGCTTCCTGGTGCCAGCCCTTGCAGTGGAGTTGGGTGCCATGGAATGCCCGGATATCTCCCGGTTTAAATTTCAGTTTTGAATACGTATTCATCAGATCTCCAGATAATCAGCCGTCGAAAAAACGTCCGAGGTTTTCTATTGTTTCTTCCATGTTGTCGAAACGATCGTATCCGCCCGTAACCGCGTCGAGCACGGTGGCACCGTACGCGTTGCGCAGCAGACGTCCGTCCAATATTATCACCGCTCCTCTGTCGTGACCAGTGCGAATCAACCGGCCCATGCCCTGCCGAAGTTTGAGTATAACGTCCGGCACGAACAGTTTCTCAAACGGATTGTCGCCCGTTTCGTTGAGGCGTTGGGCACGCGCCTGCGTGACCGGTTCGGTGGGTACCAGAAAAGGCAGCTTCAGTATGACGAGGAGTTCCAGTTCGTCCCCGGGCAGATCGATTCCTTCCCAGAACGAAGCCAGGCCAATGAGTATACCGCCGCGGCTTCGCCTGAATTTCTCCAGGAGATCCACCCGGCTGGTCCCGTCTTTCTGCGAGAATATATTAATCTTGCCGCGGTCTCCGCTGTGTTTCCGTATCAGGGTTTCCAGTGCTCCGACCTGGCCACGCGCCGTGCACAGTACCAGAATCCGTTTTCCGAACGCGGCGGACAGACCGGAAACAAAGGACGCCGCGCCGTCGAGGAACAGCCGGTCATCCGGTCCGGGCAGAAACGCCGGCAGGATCACTTTACGATTCCCGGCCAGATCAAACGGGCTTTCGTACCGGCGGGTATCGACGCGGTTTGACCCGGACAATCCGTATCGGTCCAGGAAATACGAAAAATCGCCTCGTATCGCCAGTGTCGCCGAGGTGAGGATAGTCGTGCGGCAGTTTTCCTCCAGGGCGGCGCCGAGACGGAAACTCATCTCGATCGGAGAAGCGGCCAGAGACGTGACCGTTGACGAATCATCCAGCCGCGCGTAAAACACATGGTCTTCGGCCGAACCTCCGGTCAGGAATTCGAATTGTGCGCGGGTTTCCGCCGTCGCACCGCAAATCGCGCCCATCGCTCCGGTCACGCCGGATTCTTCGAGGGCCGGCACACTGTTCACGATATCCGACAGTTCCGAAGCTGTTTTCTCCATGGTAGTGAGCGCGTGCCTGACCTCGGACGCGGCGGAATCGGCGTTGTAAAACAGGGGCGCGCCTTCCTGGAATACCACCTGGGCAGGACCGTTGGTGCGGCGCTTGTTGCGGTCGGGAGAGATCAGCGACATTTTCCCGGCGTTTTGACCGAGCCGGGCAAACAGTTCCGCTGTGCCCGCATCGGCGGTAGCCATCGCTTTGTGAAAGTCCGCCCACAACTGGTCGACTTTTTGCGCATCGTCCTCTGATGAAGACGCCACCATCGCCCGGATGTAGGCGACCGTTTCATCGTAGGCGGGATCGTAGATACTGTGGGCGGCGCCTCGCACCGAACGCGGCGAATACGACAACGTAAAAAAATCGGTGGCGACGTCTTCCACGTGGTGCGCTTCGTCGAGCACCAGGACGTCGTAATCGCCCAGCAGCGCGCCGGACGAAGCAAAATCGGAAAACAGCAGCGCGTGGTTGGCAAACACCACCTGCGATTTGTTTGCCCTTCTCCGCGCCCGAAACATAAAACAGTCGGTTCGCAGGCGGCATCCGGCGCAAACGGCGTCCCGTGTCGGGCAAGCAATACGGGACCTGAGTCCGGCGTCCAGTACAAACTCCGAATCCGAAACCAAGTCCAGTTCACCCGACTGTTGTTCCAGCCTGTCCCGCAACCACCGGGCAAACGAAGGGTTTTCTTTCAGACCACCTGCGGCTTTTTCGAGGCGTAAACGGCACGCGTAGTTCGATCGCCCCATCAGAACCGTGCCGGTTGTTTCTTCCGCCCCGTCGAGTACCATCCCGGCGACACGAAGCGCCACCGGGAAATCCCGGGACACGAGCTGGTTCTGGAGATTTTTGGTGTAGGTGGATACGACGGCGCGGTCGCCCGAGCGCGCGTTGTGCAGAATCAGGGGAACGAGGTACGCGAGGCTCTTGCCCAGCCCCGTTTCGGCCTCCAGCAGGCTGACCTGTCCGTTCTCGATCGCCGCCGCCACCACCAGCGCCATATCCAACTGGTCGGGGCGTGGCTCAAACGACGGGCCAAGTACGACGGGGAGCGATTCACGAAAAACCTGCTCAACAGCTCTTGCCAGGGGAAGTTCTTTCATCAGAAGTTTTGTTCGAGCAGTATGTGAACCTTCGCCTGCCCCAGGGATACCTCCTCTCCCAGTCCAAAACTGAGCCCCACGACACCAACCTGGGAGCGTGTCCTCAGGCCGAATCCGTAGCCGGTCTTGAACAGATCTTCGCCGAGAACACCGTCTTCCGTCAATGTTTCCTGTAGAATGTAGCCGTTGTCGATAAACACATACAGGTTTTCCTGCGGAGAACCGCCGATCCTGAACTCGGCACGGGCAAGCGCAACACGGCGGCCGTGGAACTGATTTTCACGGTATCCCCGCAGCGTTCTGGCGCCGCCGACATAATACTGCTCCGAAAGCGGCACCACGTCCTCCACGCTTTCCAGTCCCTTGTAAACCAGCTCAAGAAAAAACGCCGTCGATCGGGGCAGACCGAGGCTGCCCGCACCGTCAAAGTCCAGTATATACTGGTTAACCGTCAGGTCGTCGGCCGAATCGCGACCATAACTCTGTTTTCTCGCCACAGTAAATCCCGCCCTGACGTCGGAAAAAGAATGTTTCAGGGGATCTCCCCTGACCAGTGAAAGGCCGCCGCCCAGCCGGAATCGCCACGATCGCAGCAGCGGACCCGTACTGAAAACGTTGCGATCGGCGTTCATTCTGGCGGAAAATCCGACGAGGTTCCCGCCGATTCGGCCTGCGGGGCGTCCCGCTTCGATTCCCACAGACTGCCAGGTAAACAACGTATCCTGTCCGATCTGTTCCAGCCCCACACCCGCCGTGAACAGGCGCCCCAGGAAAAACCGGTCGCGGTACTGAATACGTGTTTCACTCCTGCCGTTCCCGTCGTTTGTCCAGAACACGTGCAGATCCTTCAGCGTGCCGCCGATGTTGTTCATCCTAAGTCTGACCAACCCGCTCAACTGGTCTTCTTCTTTGGCGTTTTCCGCCGCGTATCCAATGACAGCCGCAAACGAATTGGAACGTTTTGTCTCTTCGACGACCAGTACGGCGTCGACTCCCGTGCCATCCGCCGAAACCCGCAGTTGCGGATAACTCACCCCGTCAAAAACCCCGCTGCCCTTCAGCCTGAGGTAAGCGTCTCTCAATACTTCACCGTCGTAAGGTGTTCCCTCCCGGATGCCGGACATTCGAATGACCAGTTCCGGCCGTGTCTTCTCCAACCCCTCGACTTCAATTTTCTGGACCGCGCCCTGTCGCCCCTCCACGACGTACAGCGACAGATCCACCCGGCCCAGTTCGCCGTCTACCGCCAGGCTGTCTATCCAGACCTGCGCAAACGGATACCCCGCATCGTCGTAGGAACGGAGCAGCTGCTGCATTCGTTGTTCCAGTACCCGCGGCACAAACTGTCTGGAAGATTCCAGCCCCAGTGTCTCCCTGATAGATTCCGGGGTTCGCGTGCGCATACCCCGTACACGCACAAAACGGTACGCGGCGATGGTGCCCTCCGACACAACCAGAACAACGGTGGAATCGCCGCCCGAGGCATCGGCCCATCCCGTTTCAAATGCGGCACCGAGATACCCTTCGCGGTAATACGCGTCCTGGAGTACCGACAAGCCCTCAACTCCAGTGCCCGGCACCCAGCCCCCCCTCTCAGCCAGGACCAGTACTTCCGCTGTTTTGAACACGCTGTTGCCGCTTACGATTACGGCCGTGTCGCCGGCGGCCGCCGCGGGACTTCCCGCAAACACGGCGACAATCACCAGTGCAAACAGCGCAGCCGTTTTCCCGCGACGAATCGCCGAAAACAGTGAATTATGCCCCGGTCTCAAGGTCAAATCGATTGACTCCTAAAAAAACGCCCGCGTTTCGATCTTCAGTTCGTGGTCCGTGATCTGTTTTCCCGAAAAGATAGTTTCGCGACGGCCGTTATAGCCCGCCACCAGTGAAATATACTTCGACAGTCTCACCGTTGGTGTGATGTTCCACCTGTGTGAATTCTCGCCGCGCGCAAACACGATCGGCAATGTCGTCGCAGACGGCAATGTCGTCGCAGATCCCTGTGTCAAATCGTCGTGGTTCCACACCCGCGTCATATCGTATGAGCCGTATACGCTGATCATTTTTGTGATACGCCAGGTGAGTTTCGGTCGCAGGGTCAACAACGTCTGACGGGCGGACGAAACTTCGTCGGTCTGATCGGTCCCCTT